>JBOIEG010001267.1:0-1955 GCA_050740915.1 Gammaproteobacteria bacterium
TCATTTCAGCGGTTCCGGTTGATTCCATCGGAGGCTTACCGGGTTCCATCCAGGACTTGGTCTTCGTCGTCCAACTGCCGGCCAGACTCGCGAACAGCTTGTGTGGCTCGCCGGGCGTGGCGAGCTTTGCGTAAGCCTCCATCATCGCCTGGTGGTCCATCGGTTTCTCCGGTTTCTTGTCTTTGGCTATGACCGGAGACGTAATCATGGCGAGAGAAAGACAAAGGTAAATGAATAGCAAACGCATGGGAACCTCCTCAATTTTTAGTAACAGTTGCCGGTTATGCCGACAGAACTATATTCGTGTACTCACACCAACATTACGACAAGTAACAGAGCCTTCGCTCATATGCCTGCCGAGATTTCGCCCTCGTGGGGCGACTCTAAAGGGCGCACCTCGATCGCGCCGCCTGAAGGGAGCGTCGGGATGCGAGTCGCAATGGCGAGCGCTTCATCTAGGTCTTTGCATTCAACCAGATGGTAGCCACCTACTGAGCCTTGCATAATTAGTGAAATTACCAGAGAGGCAGTTCTGCTTGTTTCCAGAACGCACAAACGAGCGTTGGGCGCCTCTGCATCGAGGCCAGTCGCCTACGTGCCACAGTGGTCAGGTGCGCGAAATCCTCGGCGCAGAAGTGGGGCAGTTCATGCTGTTTGAGGTACGCCCAGATGTACTCCACCGGGTTCAACTCCGGGGCATAGGCCGGCAGACGCTCTATCTGAATGGCGCCGTCCAGCGATTCGAGATAGTCTCGGACCAGACGACTGTGATGGGCCGGCAGGCCATCCCAGAGCACCAACAGCGGTCGGCGCAGTTGGGTGCGCAGCGCTTTGAAGAACTCGATGACTTGGGGTCCGCGGATGGCACCGGGGAAAAGACGAAAGTAGAAGCGCCGAAAGCTCAGCCCCGCCATGACCGACAACTGATGCCAGTTGAAGTGATATTGCAGGACGGGCGTCTGCCCCCGCGGCGCCCAGGTGCGCACCCGGGTCGGCCGCTCGCTCAACCCCGACTCATCGACGAAGACTATCGTTCGGCCTTGTTTTGCAGCGTTTTTGTTAGCTTGGGCCGGCGTTTCTTCTTCCACCGAGTGATGGCCGCCTCGTCGCGTTCCAGCGCACGCCGAGCAAATCCCATCCCCTGCAGGATGCGCCAGACTCGGCTGTCGTTGTATCGCCTCCCGAATAAGCGCTGGATGCATACCCCGATGCGCGGCAGGGTCCAGAGTTCCGTGGCAAACCCAGCGGCCAGCGCGCCGGCCTTTAACGCTTCGGCTAACGCCTGGCGTTGCCCATCGTCCAGTCCGCGTCGTCGACCCCAGCGTCCGCGACTCTTCAGCGCCTCCAGCCCACCCCGCTCCAGACGCTGGGCCCAGCCTGTCACCGTCGAGGGGGCAACGCCTAAGCGCCGCGCGACCTCGGCTTTCGATACCCCCTTGCGCAACAGACGCCCCGCTTGCAGACGCCGCCTCTCCAGGGCTTTGCGTTTCTCTTCGCTCCTCATCGTCTCCTCCAGTGTAATCCCTGAAAGATCTGATCGATGAAAGCGAAAATAGTTCACTCATTATGCAAGGCTCAATAGTTGCTCTTTGGTTTCCGCGAAAGGTCCATCGCTGAAAATCGGTTTTCCGCTCCTTATGCGCACAGTAGTGGCCGACGCGGTCGAGCGAAGCCGCCCGCCCCCACGCAACTGCCCTCGCTCTGCGAGACTGTGCATCAGGGCGCCATACTCCCGCATGATCCTGTCCTTCTCGTCATCCGGCAACGCTGCCCAAGCCTTTTCACTGAAGCAGCACATCAGCAGGTATTGCATGGCGTTCTCTCCTTTAAATGGCTCCTCAGCAAAATTTGTGGGTAGTTTTCTACTTGATAGACCCCATGGAGTTAAGGGCGTCTGAGGAAAACAACGATTCTGACGCAAGTCCTACAGGCTCTGGCTGTGGATATATGGACAA
>JBOIEG010001268.1:0-5193 GCA_050740915.1 Gammaproteobacteria bacterium
ATGTATTTGCGGTAGTGACGACGCCGGGAAAGCCACGTCGCACAAGGCTTGGCGCCGCTTTTTGGCACATGACATGTACATGATCGGCTCATGATGGGCAACGGAACTGTTGCTAACACGGAACTTGACAAAACTAGGGGAACCGGAATAGCATCCAACCGCTTCATATTGTGGCCGGAAGAACCCTAACCTACAGTATGAAGTGAACTTTGCGTAGATCTCACGTATCGAACGTGGGTTATGGAACACCGGGAAGTCTGAGGAGACGGCTCCGGCAACGCAAGAAAGAACTGTTTTTACACCGGCGCCGCTGCGGTTTATCAGCGGGAAGCGCCTCCTGGATCGGGTAGGGGCGCGCAGGCTAAAGCCTGTCGATCCAAGAGCCTACCGAGAACGCGGTTCTCACCCAGGCCCTTCTTGAGCTAACCAACGCTAGACCGTTGGTCCCTCTTGACCCCGATTTTCCGTGGGTCTCTAGCTAGGACCGTCCTTGGGATCGGCCTCACGGCGCCCATCCGTCTCTATGGGTCATGCGGAGCCCAACCGCTCAAAGTGGGATTTCTTTAGCGAAAGCAGAGATACAGGCTGTGGATACAGTTTTTAGATCGCGGATAACAGAGCATTGTGTTTGTTCGAAATGGAAAGAGGATACCGACGAGGATGTGGATCGAGAGGTAAACGTAAAGAGGTAGTGGATCAGGTAATTCTAACCGGATAGATCGATGGTCGATATTGAAGCAAGCGAAGGATATTCCATGTACGGGAGCATAGATCGGAGAAGCGACGAGAGAGCAGTGATTGGATAGCAGCAGCTAAAACCACAGGGTTGAGACTGTGTACGGACAAGGAACTGGATCACGACGGAGGAATTGTGGGATTGGTGAACGGATGTTGGAAGCGAAAACGGATCATGGATCGCTCAGGAAAACGATGGACACAGGTATTTTGTGATCAACAGGCAGACTGTGGCTTTTTCAGAAGATGCAATGCGTTAGACAGGTAACGAACCGAGGCAAGGTGTAAACGGAGAGGAATTGACGAAGGACGAAATAACGGACGCGTGAAGAGACCTGTACGTGTCACTCTGTTTTAAGGCATGGTTTTGCAGAAACGACGGCATTGGATTCAGACACTATATAAGGAACGGGTGTTGAAATGGATAAACTGGAGTTTGTTACAGAGATGATTGTTAGGGTCAAGACGGTGCTGTGGATACCGATCCGGAGATCAGGAATTTTTGAAACTGGAACGAGAAGGATTGTTTATGCGTTGGGCAACTGATCGAAAGGAGGTACATGATGATGTTTAGCTCAAGTGGCGATGGAAAGAAACCGGAGACCGATGTGCTTATGGCAAGAACGGAAATCACGGGAATGAAGCAGACGGGAACGAGAACCGGAGCAGTAGAAGAAGCGTTGGAAGAGAGAGCTGTATGCCTACCGGAAAGGGAAATTGGAGAAGCTACCGAGGATCGAAGATGGGATGCGTAAGGTGCGGATCACGGAGAAAGCTTATGCGATGGCCATGGAAATCGGACAGGAGATGCGCGAGGAGCTGAAAGGATACCAACCGGATGCAGCATTAATCGTATCGGCGTTGATCGAGCAGGGAAATCAAGGATTGGAACAGAAGAAGGATGCGATTCGGCGATTCGTGAAGGAGCTGTTTGGCGGGAAAAGCTAAGGCAAGGAAACGTGACGGTGTATGGATGATGGAAGCCAACAGGAGTAAAAGACGGACTCAGCAACAGAGAGGACCGGTATCGGTTATGGATGTTAAGAGGAAGCTCGTGGGAAGGGTAAGGAACAGGCAACGGATGGTTGGATCAGTAGGAACATTTGGAGAGTAGCAAGGAATGGATCATAGCGATCATCAGTTAGTTAGCAATCAGAGAAAGGAGGTGTAAAAAGGCCACAAAGACAGGCCAGTTGATGTTCCCTGATGGTGGGACCTCCACAACAGCTGGAACCCACCAGGCCCCATAGTAGGGCCATGTCAGGATCGAGGGGTGGTGCCCAAGACCAATCCCGCGTAAGCGGACCCTGTCAGGACAGCCTGCAGGGTGGTCAGAAACACTAACCGAGCTGAAGTCACCGTTTAACTATCCTGACCACTCAATGTACGCCTGTCGCAAGCGCCTTAACCGATGCGGAACTTGAACTATGAGTTAAAGCAGCTCTGTTTGGCGAACCGCGAGGGCAGCTACGGCACCCAGCGGGAGCGTGAGCGCACGCTCACCTTGATCGCCAATCAGCTTGCTGCTCTGGGATTCAAGAAGATGGGGGTACGAAGCCTAAGACCTAAGCACGTAGAGTGCTTGGTCGAAGTGTGGACGAACGGCCGTGAAGAAATGGGGTTAAAGCCCGTCTCCATTGGCACCCTCAAAAACCGCCTCGCTGATCTGCGCTGGTGGGCACGGAAAGCACACAAGCCGGGTGTGGTGGCCAAGGACAACGAGACTTACGGCATTGCCGACCGGAAGTTGGTGAGCCAAGTGAGCAAGGCCGTGCTACTGAATGGCGAGGCCTTGCAGCGGATCACCGATCCGTACATCCGGGTGAGTCTGCTGTTGCAGAGGGAGTTCGGCTTGCGCCGGGAGGAGGCGATCAAGTTCATCCCCTCTTATGCCGATCGCGGGGACCGCATCGTATTGAAAGCCACCTGGACCAAGGGAGGCAAAGAGCGCGAATTGCCGGTGCGAACAGAAAGCCAGCGGGAAGCTTTGATCGAAGCGCATCGGGTAGCGCGCTTGCGGTCTCTGATCCCCCCCGATCGGGACTACGATGCCCAGCGCCGGGTGTACGAAGCACAGACTCGCAAAGCGGGTTTATCGAAAATGCACGGCTTACGCCATGAATATGCCCAGCGCCGCTACGCGGAATTGACCGGATGGGAAGCGCCGGTACAGGGTGGGCCGTCCTCTCGCGATCTAAATTCGGAACAGAAACGGATCGACCACCAAGCGCAGCTTACCATCAGTAAAGAGCTGGGTCATGAACGGCAGCAGGTGACCTCGATCTACTTGGCTAAATGACGGACGGGACGGCCGCGGACCCGAGGTATTTACAAATGCCGTAAACGTGTACTAGGATCCGCCCCGTCTCTTGCTACCGTTTAACGGTTTGCTAAGCGCCTCCTGGATCGGGAAGGGGCGCGCAGGTGAAAACCTGACGATCCATTTTTTGTTCAACCCACGCCTGGGGAGATCTTCCCCGGGTAAGGGCGATGACTCTTCAGGCCTTGAGAGGTCATCATGAGCAAAAAATCTGCGAACAAAGTCACGTTAATAGATTAAATACGCGGCGCTATGCCGATCGCGATGGCACCGAGCGTCATGTGACGGAAGTCATCGCACGTGAGCTGCGTCTGCTGGATAGCAGGAAGAATGGGGAACCCGTTCCTCCTGAGAGCCAATCGGAGTCTCCGGAAGGATCGCAAGCCGATCCGGACTGGGACGACGATATAGCGTTTTAAGACGCTATCAAGAGGTTATGCAAAACCGCTAAAGCCCCTTCGCTGAAGGGGCCTTCAAGCGGAGCGGTGAAGCGCCTCCCGGATCGGGCAGGGGCGCGCAGGCTTTAGCCTGTCGATCCAAACGTTGTTGTCCACCCTGCTGAGGATTGCCTTCAGCGGGGGCGTGTTGCCGGATCCACATCCGAGCAGACCAGAACAACAACCCTCAAACCAGCGTGCTGCCACGCGGGCGGCGGCTGTAAGGCCGTTGCGAGCCAAGCATAAGCACGCCAACTCACAGAACCAGGCACCTTTTCTCTGTCCTGAGGCGGCCCGTTTGCGTCGATGACAGCGGAAATACCGGGTCGGTCGCGATCTGGCGGCTCGGCACGGGCTGGGTGTCTCGGTTGCGGCAAATTGCTCCGGTGTTTCCTGCTGCGATACGCGAACACGTCTGTGCGCGTAGGGCACCGAAGAGCTATCCCGCGAAAGGCGCTTTCCCTCAGGGCCCGCTGGACTTTGACGGAAGGCCATAGGCCTTCGCTGGATATATAGCCAAGCAATACCAGAAGATGAGAAGTGAGTAAACGATCGGTCAATAAGACATTCTTGATTGGTTGTTTGGGCGTCGATGCGTTGCCGACACGCGCCAGGTTCTGAGTTTCCCGGGAGGGGAACCTAACACGGGAACGATAAATCCATGAGAACCCTTGATCTGCAAGAAGCCGCTCGATTCTTGAGGATGCACCCCGAGACCGTCCGGCGCATGGCGGTGGCTGGGGCAATACCCTCGGCGAAACCGGGCAAGTCTTGGATCTTCATTGACGTTGACCTTGCCGACTGGCTCCGCAGGCAATATAGTCACTGCCGGCAAGCGTCGCAGGGTGAGGAGGTAGGACAATGTCACTCTATAGGCGCGGAAAAATCTGGTGGGTGCGCTTTAGCGCCCCCAATGGACAGCGAATATTCCGATCTACTCAGACTGCCGACCGCCGGCAGGCTGCGGAATACGAAGCAAGGCTCAAGGTTGAGACCTGGCGGATCCAGAAGCTAGGAGAACGCCCACGGCGTCGATGGGAAGATGCCGTGGTTCGATGGGTGAAAGAGCAGCGCGGGAACAAGGCGTCACTCGATAACGATGTTTACCACCTGCGCTGGCTGGATAGGTATTGGCGAGGGATGTATCTCGATGACATCGGCCGGGATCAAATCGATCGCGTGGTACAGGCGCGGCGAGCGGAACACGTGGCCAACGCCACCGTCAACCGGATGCTTGAGGTGGTGAGAGCCATCCTGCGACGTGCAGAACGGGAATGGGGGTGGCTCGACCGCGTGCCGGCTATCCGGCTGTTGCAAATGCCCAAGCGCCGTGTGCGCTGGCTGACATTCAAGGAAGCAGGCAGCTTGCTCGCCGAACTCCCGGAGCATCTGCAGAGCATGGCGGCGTTTACCCTTGCAACTGGTCTTAGGGAGCGCAACGTAACGAGACTGGAGTGGTCGCAAGTTGACCTGCCGCGGAGGGTATGCTGGATCCATCCCGATCAAGCCAAAACCAAGAAGGCCATTGCGGTACCACTAAATGGTGATGCGGTGGCAATTCTTCGGCAGCAGGAAGGGAAACATGAGCGGTATGTCTTCACATACTTAGGGAAGCCCGTGACAAGGGCGAATAACCATGTCTGGCGGAAAGCTCTCGTGAGAGCGGGAAGCGAGGACTTTCGCTGGCATGATTTGCGCCAC
>JBOIEG010001269.1:0-1750 GCA_050740915.1 Gammaproteobacteria bacterium
CAAGCTATCGCGTTTCTCGGCGCTAACGCTCAGCGCGCACACCCCGCACGCGACACCCAAACCGGACGCCTGCAACTGGGCTTAGAACCCGTTTTCGGTGGGCCTTAAGTACCTAACCTATGAGTTCCGGCTACTCTTTCCCCGGAGGCTAAGTACTATATAAGTGGGTCTAGCCGGTGCGCACTTCGAGGGGCCTTTGCATAGCTTGAGCAAGCAAACGAAATCGTATTTCACCCTCGTGTGCGAGGGGCTGCTGTTATGGGCTCGAACCAGCCAGTGAGGAGCGTAAACCGGGGCCACGCCGGCGGCGGCAATTTTCAGGAAGCCGCCTCGGCCGGCAACTTTGCTGGACATTGTTTCGGCGCTTTCGTACTGGAGGTTGGATTTCATGGTCATGTTGGATGCTCGTGCCAATGGATATTCGGAATAGGCGGCTTATGAAACTGACATCAACGTCGCGCTCACTCGTCCGCCTGGATTAGTCCTTGCCAATCTGCGACATTTGAAGATCGTTCATGCGGCCACCACGGACGGTGATCCGAGAAAAGGCCGACTCGATCTCGCGAAGATCATCTGGTGTGAGCCGAACATGGATTGCTCCCAGATTCTCATGCAGGTGATCCGGATTGCGCGTGCCAGGGATCGGGACGATCCACGGCTTCTGCGCCATCAGCCATGCCAGTGCAATCTGTGAGGGGGTTGCCCCCTTCTTGGCGCCGAACGTCTTTAGAAACTCAATGATCGGCTGGTTCGCCTTCATGACCTCAGGACTGAAGCGCGGGAATTCGGCCCGCAGGTCGGTCTTCGAATCAAAGGCGGAACGAGGATTCAGTTTACCGGTCAAAAAACCCTGTCCCAGTGGACCCCACGGAACAAAGCCAATTGCCAGTTCCTCGCATGCTTGCAGGACGCCGTTGTGTTCCGGACTTCGTTCCATCAGCGAGTATTCGGTTTGGATGGTTGCGACCGGTTGAACCGCGTGCGCGCGGCGAATGGTTCGCGCACTCGGCTCCGACAGGCCGAAGTGCAGAACCTTCCCCGCTTGAATTAAGTCCCTGATCGTGCCGGCCACGTCCTCGATCGGCACGGTGAGATCGACCCGGTGCTGGTAGTAGAGGTCGATCCGGTCGGTCTTCAGACGCTTCAGCGACTCCTCAACGACCCTCCTGATACGCTCCGGCCGGCTGTCTAATCCGATCGTGCCGTCGATCGCAAAACCGAACTTGGTGGCGATGGCGACCTTGTCGCGGACAGGCGCGAGCGCTTCACCGACCAATTCCTCGTTTGTGTAGGGGCCATAGACTTCAGCGGTGTCAAAGAAAGTGACGCCTCTTTCATAGGCTTTGCGAATGACCCGGATGCCTTGAGCTCGGTCCGCTGGCGGACCGTAGTTGGCGGTAATGCTCATGCAGCCGAAGCCAAGCTCCGACACGTCCAAGCCGCCTAGTTTCCGCGTTTTCATTTTGTCCTTTCCGTTGCTGCGTTTAACCGATTGAGCTGCTGCCGGGATCGCCCACGACGCGGCCCCAACGGACAGAGCCATCCCGGCAAGAGCGGTGCCGGCCATTTTCAGAAAGGGACGGCGGCCAGGGGTCAGGTCGGATTCTTCTTCGATCTCACGACCGTTGTCGGATTGCATGTTCATGTTCGATGTTCCTAGGAGCCTGTCGGACTTAGGTTGAACACCAAAGCCATAACGTACGTGTTGAGCGCCAAAATCGAGGTTCGGGTGGTCATCAAGGCAATCGAC
>JBOIEG010001270.1:0-1222 GCA_050740915.1 Gammaproteobacteria bacterium
GATGCTGAGGCTGAACTCGAACACCTGGTCAGGGCAGACGCGAGAGCAGGGTTTGATCTGGAAGCGGGGCCGCTGATTCGCGGGTGCCTGATACGACTGGGGGAGGAAGAGCATGCTTTGCTGATCACGATGCACCACATCGTTTCCGACGGCTGGTCGATGGAGGTGTTGATCCGGGAGTTGAGCGCGCTGTACGGGGCGTTTGTGCGCGGGGAAGAAGACCCGCTGCCGGAGTTAAGCCTGCAGTATGCGGACTACGCGCTGTGGCAGCGGCAGTGGATCGAAGGCGAGATGCTGCGGCAGCAGGGAGAGTACTGGGAGCGGACGCTGGGTGGAGCGCCCGCGCTGCTGGAGTTGCCGACGGACCATCCGCGACCGGCGGAGCAGGAGTATGCGGGCGGCTGGGTGAGAGTGGAACTGGATGAGGAACTCAGCCGCGGGCTGAAGGAGTTGAGCCGAAGGCGCGGGACGACGCTCTACATGACGCTGCTGGCGGGCTGGGGCGCGCTGCTGGCGCGGCTGTCGGGGCAGCAGGAGGTGGTGATCGGGACGCCGGTGGCCAACCGTGGTCGGGTGGAGATCGAAGGGCTGATCGGATTCTTCGTGAACACGTTGGCGTTGCGATTGGACGTGTCAGGATCGCCGAGCGTGGGGGAGATGCTGGAGCGAGTGAAGGAGCAGACGCTGGCAGCGCAGCAGCATCAGGACATACCGTTTGAGCAGGTAGTAGAGATGGTACGTCCGGCGCGGAGTCTGGCGCACAGTCCGATCTTCCAGGTCACCTTCGCCTGGCAGAACGCGTCTGAAGCCGCCCTGGAACTGCCCCGACTGGAGATAGAGAAACTAGAGTCGACGCAACTGGTGGCGAAGTTCGACCTCAGTCTATCGCTACAGGAAGTGGGCGACCGGATAGTGGGCGGGATGATGTACGCGACCGCGCTCTATGAGCAAGCTACGGTAGCGAGATATGCGGAATATTTCGGTCGGCTGCTCAAAGAGGTGGTAGCCAATCCCGAGAGTTGTATCCGGGAGTTGCCGTTGCTCAGTGACGCCGAGCGCAATGAGCTGTTAGTGGAGTGGAACGCGACCAAGGCGGAGTATCCACGAGAGCGATGCGTGCACGAGTTGTTTGAGGAGCAGGTGGAGCAGACGCCGGATGCGGTGGCGGTAGTATATGAAGACGCGGCGTTGAGTTACCGAGAGCTGAACCGGCGAGCCAATC
>JBOIEG010001271.1:0-6098 GCA_050740915.1 Gammaproteobacteria bacterium
GGACATCATCAAGAAGATCGAGCGGGCGCGGGTCAAGATGGAGCAGATCAAGCCCGGATCCACCCTGCCTCGAGGGAAAAAGAAGGCGGCTTAACTGTAAAGTTATTTAAGGGACACTACACTAGATGTCGCAAGTAGGCCTCGTTCATCGGCGCATAGAGCCCGTAGGCGGCGATATGTGCGGTCGGGTTTAAGCCTCGCGCCTTGGGGATCATTTGCGCCGCCAAACGGGTGGCGGTGTGCATCGGGACGTAAAAGGCGATGAGGTCGGCTCCGCGAAATACCTCGTCATCAAAACCCTCCACGACGAGGTCCAGTGTCTTCACGAGGGCACCCCGTTACCGCAGCATTGCGGCTGGCTCGGCTAAGCCGAAGGGTTGATGGCCTAGCCTAGCTCATAGGTAGAGACCAACAACACCTGCGTGGGGCGCTTAGCTTCACCGGCTCGGACCTTCCACCCGTCGGGCAGGCAGCCGGCTCGGCCGCACGCACTCGAGGTGCTTAACGAACCGTTGTCCATTTTCGCTTAGGGAAGCGGGCTTAATTACCGGATCACAAAGGTATGGCGATCGACGGTCGTTGTGACCTCTATCCCACCCTCGCCGATGGCTTTCCATTCTTTAAAGGGCGCGCCGTCTTGTAAAACCTTACGTTCCTTGCCCTCTAGATTGGTGACCTTGAAGCTCGTTTTGCTGCCTACTTTCTTATCGTCTCCGGGTAATACGGCTACCATCAAAGCGCCCAAGCCCTCATCGTAATAGGCTTGCCCAACACTGACCGTCGGATAGTCGATACCAGAAACGGTAGGCTGGTGGAACTTCTTTAGGTTTGGCTCATTGTACAGACGATACCAACTGCCTTGCCCCCCGGCAACGCTCATCAGGAGCCAGTCATTGGGCCAACCCCGAGGCCAGGGTTCATCGAGGCCAAACTGATAGTAGAACTCGCCGTCCTTAGCCGTTGGTTGATAACGAGAATTCGCCCAGTTCATTAGTTGCGCATGGGTATCCACGTCGCCGAACTCCCAAGCACACGCCGCTGCGGCGCCGAAACCGACCAAATCTTCTCCACCGCCTAGCTCCGGCGGGAAGTTGATGTGGGCAGATCCATCGGGCTCTTTGACCATAAACTTCTTCTTGGCCCCGGCATACAAGCGCCGGGCGAGATTCTGATCGTCGGGCCAATACTGGTAAGCACAACAGAACCAGTTGCCCGGGATCTGATGCTTAGGCCCGTTCATGTTATAGGGTATGTCACGATCGTAGTATATGGAGGCCCACTCATAAGGCCCATCGGATCCCTTGGCTCCACCGACCAGGTTCTGCTTGGCCCAGTCCAGCCACCGCTAATAGCCAGTTTGGTAATTGGTGTTATGGATTTTGTCGAGTATCTTCATACCAAGGCCACCGACGCTCACGCACCACGGAAAGACCTTCCCTACTTCACAATCGATTCCAGGCGTGAGATCGGTCCCGCCTTCGTCCACGGGCGCCGTAAATTGGTCGTAGAGCACTTTTGCCATCTACTTTTGCGTATACTTGAACCTTATTTTGTCGTCGTACACCAGCTCGATCGGTTCATCATACTTGGCACTGCCACAGACAAATTCATAGAGGCCAATCATGTTGACCAGGTATCCCTTGCCCATCATATAGGACCCGCCGTTGCCGTAGATCGGGTCCGGATTGTATTTGCGACCCACTGGTGGCGCGTGCGGCTGGGTGTACGGGGAGGTGCGCCTTACCTCTTTCGGGGGGACCTTCGTCGCGAGGCCGTTTCCGTAGTAGCCGAGCGCGTTGTAGACGCCCGCCCATCCGGGTGGCATGTTCTTATCGTAGTAACCAAAGGGGTACTGGGCGCGGTTGGGGTCCAGGCCCTTCTGCTCTACGAGATCGAACCACGCTGCGTACTGGGTCATCCGCTGGACCATTAGGTCGATGATCTCCGTGCAGCCCTCTCGCCAGGCGGGTATCTCCTGGGCGATCTTTGCGGTGACCCGCGTCGACCATTCGAGGTCATAGCGAGGATACATGTACCAGGGGAAAATGCTCCATCGGTCCCATGCGTCCGAGATCTCACCCCCCTTGGTCCAGTCATCCTTGACATGCGATTTCCTCCACAGAAATTTCAAGACGCCGCGTGCCTCATCGGAGAGGGAGGGGTATCCAGGGATCACGCGCATTGTTCTCATCTTTTCTACTTTTAGATCACCAGCAACCGCAGCCATCGTTCTCCTCCTCATCGATCTCAAATCGTAAGTGTTTTATGGGGTGAAAACCAATCTAGATTCAAATAGTTGAGAATCTAAAATTGCAATATCTGGCTAAGCAAAACATCTCTTCGCTTAATCATGTCCGTGGCCGATGCCACCGTACATTGACGTATAGGCGAGGGTAGGAAAGAACTCGGTGTCCGCCTTACCTGCTGTGACTTCCTTGTTCACATGAGCCCATGGACTAAACTCACTCGAACAATGTTGTCCCCAGCAACTCGGCGGACACCTATTGCGAGCTATCTTAATCTTTACCAAACTATTAATGAAATGACATATCCTCATACGGCTATTAATTGGATTAATGTAGCCTAAGATTCAATCAGCCTTGCTGACTATTTGTGCTTGCTCTCTTAGCCACGCACACGACGTAATCGATAAACGATGAGAGTCGCTACCGGCAAGGTTGTCGAGGGCCCTTGCCCTGAGGAGGGTTCTGTAGTCACGGTCTTGGCGCGCGAGCACACAGAGACTTTTGAACTATCCGAGGAGGAAGGAGAGCTCATCCTTGCCTCTGGCGCTGTACAAAGGGGAGGTGTAGATCGCGGACTCGCGGATCACACCATCGCCTACGATATCGCTAGCGATAAGGAACGGGCCGCATCGATCACAACCAGGCGGGCGATCTCGCGGTCATGGCCCCTGCTCCCAGGGGTTGACGACCGGCACGGCCAGACCGTCGAAATGCCGGTGGTTGCGGGTCGCTAACGTGGCCCGGCGCGCCAGGGCGATGCCGGCGATCTGCGTGTCGCGCATGTCCACCGGACGAGCGGCTATTTGCCTCTGCGCAGCCAGACGCGCCGCCTCCACCGCGGCGACGGTGTCGAAGGCGAGAACACGGTGCTCCAGATCCTATTCGAGCAGCCGGTCAAAGCTGGCTTCCAGCCTTTGCCGTCGTCGCCCCTTGGGCAACAACGCCAGTCCCAGGCGGCTTTCGAATACCGTGATGCGGGTGGTCCAGATGGATTCCGCCGGCTGACGATCCAGCCAGGCGATCACCGTGGCCTCGGGTTGTTGCTGCATCAGCGCCGAGAGTACATTGGTATCGAGAACGATCATGCCTCGAAGTCAGGGGGCCGAATGACTTGGTTGCGCAATTCTGGCAGGTCATCCTTCAGCCCCACCTGCGCGAAGCGAGCAGCGATGCAGGAACTCAGTTTGACCACCTGGCGGTTCTCGTCCTTCACCGCATTACGCAAGATCTGTCGCACTTCCTCTTCCATACTGTGCCCATGGCGGGCGGCGCGCCGTTTCAAGCGTTGCTTTACTTCTTCTTCCAGTTCGCGAACGGTGACTTGGGCCAAAGCAGCTTCCTAGCTTCCTCGATCATGCACGATATCATGATATCATTCGTGGCCTGCGGCGGCAAACTTCTGAGGTAGGGTTATGACTATGGTGCGTCCTTATTATCCTTGCATATCATCCATAAGCTGGATAATATGCAAGGATGATAGTGCGTCGTTCCGCTGCTGTTGTTCGAGAGGCCTTGGCGAGACAAACCGCCGTCGCTTTGATCGGTCCGCGTCAGGCCGGTAAAACGACACTCGCCTTGACCATAGCCGAAGAGACCGCATCGCTGTATCTTGACCTGGAGGCGCGTGAAGATCGCGCCAAGCTGACCGAAGCGGCGCTGTTCCTGCGGGATTACGAGGATCGATTGGTCGTGCTCGACGAGATCCATCGCGTACCGGAGCTGTTTCAGACCTTGCGCGGCCTCATCGACCAGGGCCGCAGACGCGGGCGGCGCACAGGACGGTTTCTCATCCTCGGCTCGGCCTCTATGGATCTAATGCGCCAATCCGGTGAAAGCCTGGCGGGCCGGATCGCTTACGTGGATCTGGCGCCGTTCGATGTCCTGGAGACGGTGAGCAGCGACTCTGATCTGACGGCACTCTGGGTGCGAGGTGGTTTCCCGGACAGCTACCTCGCGCACGATGACCGCCAAAGCCTGGACTGGCGCAAGGATTTCACCCGCACCTACCTGGAGCGGGAAGTACCGCTTTTCGGAGGGCGCGTGCCGGCAGAAGCCCTAGAGCGCCTGTGGACGATGCTGGCGCATGCGCAGGGCGCCCCTTTGAATGCCTCACGGCTCGCGGCGGCGCTGATGATCAGCGCTCAAACAGCCACCCGTTATATCGATCTTCTGGCCGATCTCCTGCTTGTACGCCGGCTGCAGCCCTTCAGCAGCAATCTCGGCAAGCGCTTGGTCAAATCGCCCAAGGTGTATGTCCGGGACAGTGGGATCGTCCACGCCCTTTTGGGGATCCCCAATCACAATGTGCTCGCCGGGCATCCGGTGGTCGGGGCTAGCTGGGAAGGTTTCGTGCTTGAAAACCTGCTTGTCGCTGCGCCGGCCCATACTACCGCCAGCTTCTATCGCACCGCCGCCGGGGCCGAGATCGATCTGCTTCTGGAGACCCCTGGGCGTGGTCTGTGGGCGATAGAAATCAAGCGGACGCTATCGCCGAAACCCGGAAAAGGCTTTTACAGCGCATGCGAAGACCTAAAGCCGAGCCGGCGTTTCGTCGTGTATTCCGGCTTTGCTCACTATCGGATCAGTACTGACGTCGAGGCCATCGGCCTGAAGGATATGGCGGCGCTCCTGGTGACTCTTTGATTCGTGGTGCAGCGGAAATCTTCTAACTCCCTTTAAAGGGGGCAGGTTCAACCCCCATCCCCGCCTTCCCCCTGCCAGGAGGAAGGGGTATAACGAGGAACGAATTCCCTGCCACGCTAGTAGCCAGTCCATGCGGATTCCGTACAATCCATGTACGGAATGACAACCCTTCTGAATCCTGTTGACTGCTTATACGAGCCCACGCCGCCCGCTAAAAGGTGCGCGAAACCGTAAACAGCACCGTGCCCTCGGTAAGCTCGCTGAAATCGGCGATCCGCCCATCAGGTAGTGTAGTGGGAGAATAGAACGCCTTTAGCGCGGTAGATTCTTCCACGTCGACATAGGAAAGATCGAGCTTGAAGCCCTTGACGGTGACGTTGGCGCCGGTCTGCCACCACACATAATGGTAGCCCCCAAGCGCCCCACTCGACTTATCGCCTTCTACGTCCTGATACCCGACGATGCCGTATACGCCAAGACCGGTGGAGCTGAAGGCCAGGGGCACAGTGACGCCGGCGTTGCCCTGTACATAGTGTCCATCGCCGTCCTCACCGAAGAAGTCCGGTGACCAATAGTAGTGCACACCCACGGCAGGGGAAAAGTCGAGATCGAACGTATAATTGGCCCCTACGTGTGTCTCCCCGTAATCGGCTTCCTGCCCGAGAAAGGGATCAAACTCGTCGAAGCTATTCTCATCCTCGCCAGGATAGTGATAATAAATGCCGGACACATCAAACGTTATTGCCGACCACGTGTAACGGTATCCCCCGTAATAGTCGATCTCGATGTTGTCGTCGGAGAATTCGGTGTTGCTTGCCCAGACCCCGAGATAGAGGCCGCTGTAGGTCCAGTCTATGCTGCCCTGAATCGCCGGGCCGTCGCTGTTTGAGATCCCTCGGAACCGATAGTCCGTGGTGAGATACATTGTGCTGGTAAAATTCTGGCTGGCGAATGGCCCAGTTTCCTCCGCTGCTTCCTGCGCATACGCCGAATGGAAGAAGCACCCCGTGGAAAATATCAGTACCCCTGACAAATTACGCATTGTATTTCCCCATTGGTTTGTGAATGATGTCACCCTGGCCATCCTCATAGGTTAGGTACTTAAGGCCCACCGAAAACGGGTTCTAAGCCCAGTTGCAGGCGTCCGGTTTGGGTGTCGCGTGCGGGGTGTGCGCGCTGAGCGTTAGCGCCGAGAAACGCGATAGCTTG
>JBOIEG010001272.1:0-3557 GCA_050740915.1 Gammaproteobacteria bacterium
GCTCGGGATCTCGCGTTCCGGCGGTGCTCGGAATCCTCATGTATTTCAATATACACTGCGGTTCCTGCGCTCCGGCGGAACGCGACCTCCCTTCGCTCGCGACGGTTTTTTCACAAACTCTCAGGTCATGGCGTTCCAACGCTCCAAGGGTCTGGACGTCGACGGCGTCGTCGGGCCGAAGACAGCAGCCGCGCTCGGTATTTAATGAGCGGGAGGCCAGTGCGGTGACGACGACTTCGGCCTTGTTGCTGGCAGCCGCCTTGAGCTTCGTGGGCTGTCTGCCGGCCTGCTCGACGGAAAGCCTTTATACGCCACTAGCGGGGACCGCCTGCGCCGCGCCGCCGCCGGAGATCGCCCGCGTGTATGCGGCGCGTGACTTGGGAGTCGAGGAATGCTCGGCACCGTCGCCCTATCGATTGTTCGTCGTGTCCTCAGACGCTCGATCGTGGGTCGATCTGCGCCGGAACAATCTCATCTGGTCCACCGAACAGCGCGTGGTTTACGCGCAAGACGTCCTGGCGCTGGGGCACTTCCCCAATGTTGGCGGCTCGGACGTGGCCGAATGGCGGCTGGGTAAAAAGGGCGAACCGGTGGCTCTGATCGTCCGCCTGAGGTTGGTAGACCCCGCGCGAGACGCGACCGCGGGCGCCACCGTCTCCCGCCTCATTGTCATCGGCCTGTCCGAAGACACGGCTTGCGATCTGGGACTTGCTGCCGGCAACGAAGAGGCGCGGCGGCTGGCGGATGCCGTGCCGGCCACTTGCGCCACATCACTGCCCCGCATCGTCGCGCCTGCGCAGCCCATCAGTCCGATCTTAGAGCGATTGTTGCGCTGGAATATCACGATTGCGAATGCCGCACCGCAAGCCGATGCGGGCCCCGATCAGACGGTGCCGCGCAACGCGGCTGTGCAACTCGGTGGCACCGGCTCGAGCGATGTCGATGGCCGATCCCTTGACCTACCACGGGGCGTTCACGGCGAAGCCTACGAGCAGCACTGCGGCGCTCAGTGGCGCTGATACCGCGACCCCGACGTTTGTCGCCGACCGCCCCGGAAGCTACGACGTGAAACTCATCGTCAACGAAGGCCAGTCCGACAGCACCCCCGACACGGTGCGGCTCAGCACCGCCAATTCCGCGCCTTCGGCCGATGCCGGTACGGATCAAACGGCCTTCGTCGGAAAAACCGCCACCCTAGATGGCACGGCGTCGAGCGATGTCGATGGCGATCCCATTACCTACCAATGGAGCTTCACGACAAAACCGGTCGGAAGCCAAGCGGTGCTCTCCGATCCCACCTTCCCGCAGCCGAGCTTCACGGTGGACAAAGCGAGCGACTACCTCATCCAGCTTATCGTCAACGACGGCAAAGTGGACAGCGCCCCCGACAGCGTGCAGGTCAGCACGCGGAACTCGGCGCCTGTTGCTAACGCTGGCCCCGACCAAAGCGTCTTCGTGAACACCACGGTCCAGCTCGACGGGAGCCAGTCGAGCGATGCGGACGGTGATCCCTTGACCTACCGCTGGTCGCTCCTGAACAAGCCTGCGAACAGCGCGGCTGTCCTCGCGAACGACCAGGCCGTCAATCCCAGTTTCACGGTGGATAAGCCGGGTAGCTACACGGTGCAACTCATCGTCAATGACGGGACGGTCGACAGTCCACCCGACCAGATCGTGGTCTCGCAGAACTCCCGGCCGGTCGCCAATGCGGGGGCCGATCAAACGGCCACCGTGGGCGACACCGTGACTCTCGATGGTAACGGATCCCAGGACGCCGATGGCGATAACTTGAGTTTTGCGTGGTCGCTTATCACGCAACCCGCCAACGGCGCGGTCACACTCACTGGGGCGGATACGGCGACGCCGACCTTCATCCCCGACCAAGCGGGCGAATACACGGCTCAGCTTATCGTGAGCGACGGGCAGCTCGATAGCAATCCGGACACGGCCTTGGTCACGGTCAATGCCGCACCGATGAATCAACCCCCGCAGATCACCTCAACCCCGGTGATCACGGCCACCGTCGGAACGCCGTACAGCTACGATGCCGCAGCGACCGATCCCGAGGGCGATGCGCTGATTTGCAGCCTGACCGTTTCGCCGAGCGGAATGACGATCGATTCCGCCACTGGACTAATTAACTGGACTCCGAACGCGGCGGGGGATGCGCCGGTGAGGGTGCAGGTTGCGGACAGCGAAGGAGCGATGGCCACCCAGAGCTTCACGGTGACGGTGTCCGAGGCCTTAGTGACCGTCCCGGATGTGGTCGGTCAAACCCGGGCGGCGGCGGAAGCGGCTATAACCGCGGCGCAGCTTACCGTCGGGACGGTCACGGAGGAAAGTGCCGGCGTGCCTGCGGGTAATGTCATCAGCCAGGACCCGACCGCCGGCACGCAAGCCTCGCCCAGCACGGCGGTGAACCTCGTCGTCTCGCTCGGGCCGACCGGCGGCGGTGGCAGACTTCCAGCGCAGACTGTGGAAGAAAAATGGGTCGCACTCGACGCGGTGAAGGCCAAGTTTGATTCTCTACCTGGCCTCGACCGGAACGCCGACAATGAGGAGATGCTAAACTTGTTGCGGAGTCGCCCTGAGTTTGTGGACGCCGGCATAGACGTCGCGAGCTCGTCCGTTTGGGCGAACTTCGCCGACGGAGACCCAATTGTCATCTTCAATAATCGGACGCTTCCCGACCAGCCTGTCATTGCACTTCAGCCCAGGAGTACCGAACCACTCACGAATACGGCGGCGTCTGCTGGCGCCGAGTCTGCGCAACCATTTGATGCATCCCCACCTCGCGACGCGCTGCGGGCAGCCAGCTTGCCGGAGCTTCCGTTCTCTAGCGCTGTTCGCTTTCTAAACACCTTCGGGTCGTTAGGCTCTGCCGCAGGGGATGCGATTGTAGAGTTGCGTCGTATACTCACTCGGCAGAATTATGTCCCCGTCGCTGAAGAAGCCGTTACTCTTGAAGCGCTGAAAACGGTCGGTGGCGATGGAGTCTTCTATATCAGCACACATGGGGGTTTTTGGCGCCTCCTGAACGGCCGCAGGACCTTTGGATTGACGACGGCGACCCGTGCGGACTTGGGGATCGACCGGGCACTTACCGACGATATACTGGACAGGCGCATCGTTAGAGCGCTTGCCAAGGTTGAGTTCGACGTCCTGACTGGGACCTGGCGTTCGGGGTGGCGCTATGCCTTTACAGCCGCGTGGGTCAGGAACTACTGGACCAATTTCAGCGCGAACAGCTTCGTCTATATTGACGCCTGCAACTCCGACGACCCGGACCAGACGGCCCAGGATTTCAAGACAGCTGTGTTGGCTAAGAATGTTTCCGTCTATGCGGGTTGGACGGGTCTGGTAGATGACCGAATCGCAGCGGACACAGCCCAACTCGTTTTCCAGCGGCTGCTCGGCGATGACCCCACTGATCCTCATAGGTTAGGTACTTAAGGCCCACCGAAAACGGGTTCTAAGCCCAGTTGCAGGCGTCCGGTTTGGGTGTCGCGTGCGGGGTGTGCGCGCTGAGCGTTAGCGCCGAGAAACGCGATAGCTTG
>JBOIEG010001273.1:0-1489 GCA_050740915.1 Gammaproteobacteria bacterium
CAGCCCAACAGATTTTTTGATACCCAAAATTTCGGACCTATAGAACGTAACTTTATTCCAAGTAATGAATCAGATGCATAAATACGCCTCAGATCAGTACCCACAAATTCTGCGGAGGAGGCAAAAAGCTTTGCCGCTCGTGCATGACAATGCCGCCATCGTTGTCAACACGACGGTCGCACATCGTATCGGTTTGCCGACATCCAGCGTTTACGCGGCCACCAAAGCGGCTTTGCGTTCGCTGGTGCGTTCGCTCTCCGCTGAATTAATCGAGCGCGGCGTTCGCGTCAATGCGGTCGCGCCGGGGCCGATCGAAACGCCGATCTACAGCCGGATGGGCTTACCGCAAGAAGCCGTGCAACGATTGGCGGCGGGAATCTTGAGCCGCGTGCCGATGAAACGCTTTGGTAGGCCGGAAGAGGTTGCCGGCGCCGTTTTGTTTCTCGCGTCGCCACTGGTTTTGGCAACCGATGGCCCTGGACCCGGCACCCGTGGCGATGGGCTGGGATGTGACTTGTTCCCGGCCCCTGTACCCGCAGAGATCGTCCTGAACGAAGGCAGACATTGATATGTGGAAAGATAAACGAGTACTGGTGACGGGATCGAGTCGCGGCATCGGCAAAGGGATCGCAAAGAAGTTTGCCGATCATGGCGCAGCGGTGTTTCTCACGGCCCGCGGTTGCGAAGAGTTGGAGGCCACCCGGCGGGAACTGGAGCGGCATGCGGCAAGAGTCAAATATCTGGCGGCGGATCTGCTCCAACCCCATGTAGCAATGGAACTCGTCGGGGAGGCGGCCAGCAGGTTCGGAAGTCTGGACATCTTGGTGACCAACGCGGGCGCCGCCGAGCAGGCGGGCTTCCTGGAACTCTCGGACGAGGCGTGGGCGATAGGCTTTGGTCTGAAGATGTTCGCCAACCTGCGAGTCATCAAGGCTGCGTGGCCGTTCCTGAAGGCATCGCAGGGGCACCTCGTCATGATCGGTGGAGGAACCGGCAAAACACCTGACCGGCGTCTCTCCCTCGTATCGGCGGTCAACGGAGGGCAGGCCGCGCTCTCCAAATCGATTGCCGAACAAGGGATCCTCGACGGCATTCACGTCAATCTGGTTCAGCCCGGCATCGTGAAGACCTCCCGGCGGCGGAAACTCTTTGAAAAATGGGCGGCTCAGGCCGGAACCGATGTCGAGACTTATATGGCGCAAATGCCCAAGGATTATCGCATCACCAGGTTGGGAGAACCCTCGGATATTGCAGAAGTGGTAGCTTTTCTTTGCTCCGATGCATCGCGCTGGATCCACGGCGCCATCATCGACGTGGATGGCGGGCAAACCAAAGGACTTTAACCACTACCAACTCTAGTCACTATTCATAGGTTAGGTACTTAAGGCCCACCGAAAACGGGTTCTAAGCCCAGTTGCAGGCGTCCGGTTTGGGTGTCGCGTGCGGGGTGTGCGCGCTGAGCGTTAGCGCCGAGAAACGCGATAGCTTG
>JBOIEG010001274.1:0-1015 GCA_050740915.1 Gammaproteobacteria bacterium
TGTGTCACGATCGCATTGACGGAAGTGGCTCATGCACGCTCGCTCATTGAATCCATTGCCGATCCGATCGGTTTGCACATCAAAAGTTCCGCCTTAAGTCCGACAGGCTCCTAGGGGGTAGTCGCGACCCGAGTCGTCAGGAAACGGTTAGGATTCGGTTGGGATTCGCCGTCGTCACCTTGAACCTTAGGTCGCCCAGATTTTCCCACAGGGGCGGCTCTATCGCGTCGTATGCTGCGCGCCGGCGGACTTCAGTAGCGGAATTACCGAAAGGACGCAGCTCGGTCTTAAGACCAACCGATCGATAATACTGAAGCATGCCCTTCCCCTTCCCATCGGAAAGGCAGTACTGCTTGTTATCGCTCGGAGCGGAGGCAACGACGCCAGTCGGCCCCTTTGCGGACAAAGTGGCGTCAGCCAGCACCGCGGCGAGCACGGCACACCCGAATAGTAGGGCAGCGAAGTTCAAGCGCGGCATTTAATACACCTCCATCAACGTTTGAGCGATGCACGGAGTGTACGAGGAGTGTGTATTAAACTAATTTCGCCAAAGGACGATTTTTGTATCAATGGTTTCACCCTATGGTGAAACCATTGTCCGGGGTCCTGGTTATACTGCGAATGTAGGGAAGGTAAGCGAAATTGTCGGTACGCAAGACGGATTGTTGCTCAAACTCCCCTTTATACGTCTCCCGAATCGCATCGATATTTTCGCTGGCATCAGCCGCATCGAGCGGATAGAGCAGAATCACGAGCCGCGGAGGAACCGTCGAAACTGGAACCCCGAGATCGTAGAGCCATCCGATTTGGACAATCCGAAGAAGATCTCCGTGCGGGCGAAGGGCTCGCCGGAGAGCGGGGCTGAGAGGCTGTGAAAAAACCTACTGCGCTCGGGATCTCGTGTTCCGGCGGTGCTCGGGATCCCCAGGTATTTCAATATACACTCCGGTTGCTCGTCTCATCCTTGAGACTCGTCCCTGCGGGGCTTGCGCGCCGTTTCGCTCCCGGCGAAACG
>JBOIEG010001275.1:0-1697 GCA_050740915.1 Gammaproteobacteria bacterium
CCTCGTATTTGTAGCTGAGCGCCGTCCCCATCGCCCGGCGCAGGGCGCGGCCCCCCAGTACGATACAGCGCTCGGCTTCCCGCCGGTCCATGAGCCCGATGTGTCTGGCGGTCAGGACGCCACGCACCAACACATCGAAGTCCGCGAGGATCCGCGCTGCGGCATAGGCAAAGGGGTTGCGGAAGTGTAAGCGTACCCGCACGGGATGCAGGGATTCGGCGATTTTGACCTCCATCCCCGGGGTGTCGCTGAGTCGTTGCTCCACCGCCTGGCGCAGTACCGTGACCTCGTGGGAGGCTTGCTGCAGAGCTTCCTCGACCTTCACGAGCCACCAATCCGCGTACGGGTCATCGGCATACACGCAGATCTGGATCTGGGAGAGGATGGCGCCGAAGCGGGTGAGCCCGATGATGTAGTGTTTCTCGGCGCTCGGTCTTCTCCCTGAAAACACCTGCTGGGCATGGCGGGTCTGGAGCGTGAGCCACACCTCGCTGCGCAGGGCGCCTGGTACGGTATCCGCTGGTGGTGGTAGCTCATCGCAATCACGCCGCGTGGTCGTCATGGAGCTTTTTGTTCCGGTGAGATGGGACATGCGCCTGTGGTTTCGTCACCTTCGGTAACAACTGTCCTCTGGGTTTTAAACGTCCTTGGGGCCTGCAAAGGCGCGCGCACGGATGGGGGAGGAAGTCCGGCCTCTTCCCCGTCGAGTATGTGGGCCAATCGTTGGTGATTCACATGATAAACACCACCCTCCTGCGCCAGTACACCCCAGGCGACCAGCTGGTCGCGCGCCCGCTTCGCTGTGCTAAAAACGAGTCCCGTCTGTTTGCAGAGACATCGCAAGGAGGTGGGGGCCAATTTCCCCGGATCCCGGTCTACCTCTTGCAGCAACCAATAAAGCACGGTACAGACGTTCCGCAGGGTGCCCTTGTTATAGGCTCGGCGATAATGCTCGCGCTGAATTCGATTCAGTTCGAATATCCGATGCATCAGCTGAGCGAGAGTGAGCGCTCGTAACGCTTGCCGCAAGCACGAGTCGCCAATCGTCTCATTGGCTTTCTCGCCTTTACATGGATCTTGCTCTGCGTCGAAAACCGCTGGCAGCCGGTCTCGGATCGCGTGAAAAAGGGCTGCATCATCACGCCGGAGGATCTCTACAAACTGACGCGTCAAGCGGTAGTAGCCACTGGCATTCGGAACGCTCGGCCGCCGCTCGATCCAACCCCACAGGCGCAGGGTATCGAGTGCGGTGCGAAACTCGGAAACGCTTAAGCCAAGCTCTTTAGCGCCACGTCGCCGGGTACATTCAGCGTAGCCTTCCGGAGGACACCCCGCCTTAAGCAAATGACGACTCAAGAGCGCGGTGTTACGGCTGATCCGGATCGCTGAGGTACGGCGGCGGGTCAGATCCCACAGCGATTCGATTAGCCCATCCATCATCAGGCCAGTGACCTCTTTAGGATCGCCCAGTGCTACTGGTGCAGCCTGCACCAGTAGCGGTGGGCTATAACCACCCAGTGCATGTGGTGCAGCCTGCACCGGTAGCACTGGGCGAGCAACATAGCTCGGCGCCTGAGAGCGGGTCATGGCGGCGCTTGCCGTAGAGTCTGGCCCAATGCGAATTCCGTTAACCGGCGTTGCTCTGTTTCGATCCGTGCGTGCAGGATACGTTCGCGATCTCGGCGTTCACGGTGTTT
>JBOIEG010001276.1:0-1712 GCA_050740915.1 Gammaproteobacteria bacterium
CCTCGTATTTGTAGCTGAGCGCCGTCCCCATCGCCCGGCGCAGGGCGCGGCCCCCCAGTACGATACAGCGCTCGGCTTCCCGCCGGTCCATGAGCCCGATGTGTCTGGCGGTCAGGACGCCACGCACTAACACATCAAAGTCCGCGAGGATCCGCGCTGCGGCATAGGCAAAAGGGTTGCGGAACTGCAAGGGCACCCGCACGGGATTAAGCGATTCGGCGATCGTGACCTCCATCCCCGGGGTGTCGCTGAGTCGTTGCTCCACCGCCTGGCGCAGCACCGTGACCTCGTGGGAGGCTTGCTGCAGGGCTTCCTCGACCTTGACCAGCCACCAGTCCGCGTACGGGTCATCGGCATAGACGCAGATCTGGATCTGGGAGAGGATAGCGCCGAAGCGGGTGAGGCCGATGATGGAGTGTTTCTCGGCGCTCGGTCTTCTTCCTGAAAACACCTGCTGGGCATGGCGGGTCTGGAGCGTGAGCCAGACTTCGCTGCGCAGGGCGCCTGGTACGGTGTCCACTGATGGTAGCTCATCGCAATCACGTCGCGTGGTCGTCATGGAGCTTTTTGTTCAGGTGAGATGGGGCATGCGCCTGTGGTTTCGTCACCTTCGGTAACCACTGTCCTCTGGGTTGTAAACGTCCTTGGGGCTTGCACAGCGGGCGTGCGCAAGGGTGGGCGAGGAAGTCCGGCATCTTGCCCCTCAAGCATGTCCGCCGATCGTTGGCGATTCACATGATAAACACCGCCCTCCTGTGTCAGTAAACCCCAGGCCACGAGCTGGTCGCGCGCCCGCTTTGCCGTGTGAAAAACGAGTCTGTTTGCAGAGAGACCGCAAGGAGATGGGGGCCACTTTCCCCGGATCTCGGTCCACCTCTTGCAGCAACCAATAAAGCATCGTACAGACGTTCCGCAGGGTGCCCTTGTTATAGGCTCGGCGATAATGCTCGCGCTGAATTCGATTCAGCTCGAATATCCGATGCATCAGCTGAGCGAGGGTGAGCGCTTGTAACGCTTGCCGCACGTACGAGTCGCCAATCGTCTCATTGGCTTTCTCGCCTTTACATGGATCGTGCTCTGCGTCGAAAACCGCTGGCAGCCGGTCTCGGATCGCGTGATAAAGGGCTACATCATCACGCCTGACCACCTCAACAAACTGACGCGTCAAGCGGTAGTAGCCACTGGCATTCGGAACGCGCGGCCGCCGCTCGATCCAACCCCACAGGAGCAGGGTATCGAGTGCGGTGCGAAACTCGGAAACGCTTAAGCGAAGGTCTTTAGCGCCACGTCGCCTGGTACATTCCACGTACCCTTCCGGAGGACACCCGACCTTCAGTAAATGACGACTCAAGAGCGCGGCGTTACGGCTGATCCGAATGGCTGAGGTATGGCGGCGGGTCAGCTCCCACAGCGATTCGGTTACCCCATCCACGAAGGTGTCTCGTTTCACGTCCATAAGGCCAGCGATCTCTTATGATCGCCCAGCGCTTGCGGTGCAGTCTGCACCAGTAGCGGTGGGCTACAACCACCCAGTGCATGTGGTGCAGCCTGCACGGGTAGCACTGGGCGAGCAACATAGCTCGGTGCCTGAGAGCGGGTCATGGCGGCGCTTGCCGTAGAGTCTGGCCCAATGCGAATTCCGTTAACCGGCGTTGCTCTGTTTCGATCCGTGCGTGCAGGATACGTTCGCGATCTCGGCGTTCACGGTGTTT
>JBOIEG010001277.1:0-1830 GCA_050740915.1 Gammaproteobacteria bacterium
TCGCTTGGAAGCCCTATATGGCGATCGCAAAGGGCAGCATAGCATCCGAATCAACGACCGCTACCGAATCTGCTTTGTCTGGTCGGAACAGGGTCCTGATCAAGTGGAAATCGGTGACTACCACTGAACAGCTAGATAGAGTAAAGCCATGGTTCGCATTCCCACAGACCGCTCCCCCACGCATCCCGGCGAAATGTTGTTGGAGGAATTTCTGAATCCCACGGGCTTGACCCAGCGCGAGCTGGCGGACGCTATTCACGTCTCGTACCAGCGTATTAACGAAATTATAAATGAGCGCCGGGGAATCACGCCAAGCACAGCGCTTCGGTTAGAGAGGTTCTTTGGCATGTCGGCTGATTTTTGGATGAACGTTCAGTTGCGCTGGGATCTTTATCACGCGCAGCAGACCGAGCAAGAAACGCTCAAATCCATCCGCCGTTATGTATCGGCGTCTGCTTGATACCTCTGCGCTCGGTGCTTCGTCCGGATCCTTTGCTTAAGCGCCTCCGCAAGGGCGAGCGCGAGCGCGCCCGGGATCACGGGCTCTAGTCTGGCTCTAGCGACACCGTTTCGGTTTCCTCTTCCTGGGGGATCGCCTCGTCGGTGTCGGGCTCCTCGGGCAGCCTCATTTTGGGGTATTCCAGCCACGGGCACGGCGAGCTACCGTGGTTTCTTGCCGGGGGACTCGACGACGATGCTCAGCAGCGGCCGGGGCGTAGCTGCCTTGCAGGACCTCATTGCGAAGGGCGGCGAGGTTGGTTTCCAGATCCGCGCCTCGAACTGCTTCAGCGTCTTCCCGTTGCCGCCCGCACAGCCCTAATTGTCTCGCACCCGGTGCCAAGCGTCGCGGAGGGTGGTGAAAGCGAGGGCTTGGTTGAGGAAGGCGGGCATGATGAATCAACGTTTTGATGGCTGCGTTACGGGGTGTGCATCCTTTTTCACGAATGGAAGCCTTCAGACAGCGTCGAGAGCACCGAATTATAAAGCCCTTCCTCCACGCGTAGCGCTTTCCGGAATTCGTCTGCGCTTGACGCATTGAAAGGAATGCGGTTCTTTGTTATGGATCTCATCCAGCTAGAATGCGATGGTTACGTTGGAGCACGATCAATGACAAAGTTACTAACATACTGTTAAAAAGGTGACGGCTTTGAGCGACAACCAGCAAGATGCGATTGCAGTCCTGATTCTTGAAGAACTGGAAGATGAAACCCGCTGGGACAAGACTTTTGCGCGCACCCAAGATGCCTTAGCAAGGCTGGCTGCCGAAGCGCTCGCGGAGGATCATGCGGGAAAGACCGAAGTACTTGACCCCGATAGATTGTGAAATCTCGCACAGCAGCGAAGTATGCTATCCCACGAACGCATTGCAAAAGTGCCAACTCACAAGATGTCATTTGTCATTGCGGCCTTGGATTGGCCGCAATCCAGACGCACGGATGCCTTCCGTGCTATCGGACTCCGTGCAATCCCTGTCCGGAATGACGCGTTGGAAAGGGAGCATTCGAGCACGATAGCGAAGTATAATTATGCAGCCTAGTCGTGGGACAGCATACTATACATAGCGTCTTAAATAATGTCGCATAATTTTGTTACATTAACGGTATCTCTGTGGCCGACGGGAGGTCCGTTATGAGGAAACTGGAAATCAGTGACGCTGATGTGATGGGTGTCGCGATCCGGCAAGAGATCGAGCGCAACGAAGAGGCGCGCTCATCGGCTGCACGGATTGTTGCTCGTGGCTAAGGGCATGAGTGCCCGCCAAGCAGCGCTGTGGCTCGACGAGAGCGAGCGCACCGTGCAACGCTGGGTTAATCGCTTCGAGCAAATCGG
>JBOIEG010001278.1:0-3020 GCA_050740915.1 Gammaproteobacteria bacterium
ACCCTCTTCCTTGTCACCTTCCCGACCAATGCGCTGACCGGACAATCGATCGTCGTCAGTCACGGGTGGTTCATGCAATGAGGATCGCCATGGCTGGCGGAGATCCCTGCTCGTGACGCACGAGGTCGATTTCTTATTGATTGGTGGTGGGCTCGCCAGTACCACGGCGGCAGAAACACTCAGAAGTGAGGGCGCACAAGGTTCGATAGTAATGCTTGCAGCCGAACCGGTACTGCCCTATCACCGGCCCCCCCTATCGAAGGACTATCTGCTCAAGGACGAAGGCTTTGACCGGCTGCTCATTCAGCCCGAAGCCTTTTATCGGGATCGTAACGTCGAGGTTCGTCTCGGCACGCGCGCAACTCGCCTTGATGCCCAACACAAATTGGTCGCGACAGAACGTGCGGGGGCCTTTCGATACGGCCAGCTCCTCATCGCCACCGGCGCCCGCGTGCGCCGGCTCCGTATGCCCGGCGCGCAGTTGGAGGGTGTACATTACCTTCGCACCGTCACGGATGCTGAGCTGCTCCGTAAGGCCATGGCCACCTCCAAGCAGGCCGTTGTAATCGCATCGAGCTTCATCGCCATGGAGCTGGCGGCAGCCTGTATCACGCGGGGCATTCATACAACCATCGTCGCCAAGGAGAAGCTCCTATACGATCGGCTGGAGTCACCGGAGGTATCGGCGTTCTTTTACGACTACTATCGCGCCCGAGGTATCGAGATCGTCTTCGGGGAGACAGTCTCAGCGTTCACTGGCGAGCAGCGGGTTACCGCAGCGACTACCCAGAGCGGGAAGGTCTTTGCCTGTGATCTCGTGGTGATCGGTGCGGGGGCTGAGCCCAAGATCGGCTTTCTTCGTGATAGCGGACTGCGGCTGGAGGACGGTGTCGTTGTCAACCAATACCTTGAGACCCACCTTCCTGGTGTCTATGCGGCGGGTGATATCGCCAACTTTTTCGACCCTGTATTCCGGCGCAATCGCCGCATAGAACACTGGGACAATGCACTCAAGCAAGGCCGCATCGTTGCACGCAATATGCTCGGCTGCCATGAATCCTATCGCGCCGTATCCTATTTCTTTTCCGACGTCCTCGATCTCAGTTTCAACTTCATCGGCGATGTCGATGGAACCACGCAGCGCATCGTCCGGGGGTCACCAGCGAGCTCCTCGTTCGCGGTCCTCTATCTCAGAGACGCGCAACTGACGGCGAGCTTTCTGCTCAATCGCCCCGTTGGCGAAGAACGGGCCATCGGGTCCCTCATCCTCAACCGCATCCCCCTCGACCAGTCCCAGACCCTGGGCGACATCTCGCTGCCCCTCAGCACCTGGGCGAAGCAAACCGTGTTGATTCTCCAGGGCGGAGGAGCACTCGGTGCCTTCGAATGCGGTGCCGTCAAGGCGCTCGAAGAAAACGGGATCTATGCCGATGTCGTAGCCGGCGTCTCGATCGGAGCGTTCAATGCGGCCATTGTTGCGAGCCATCCGCGCCGCGCCGCGGCGGCCCTCGAAGCATTCTGGCGCGAGCTTGCGATTTATACCCCGGCTGCACCGAATGAGGAGGCGCGCAGGGCCCTCTCGTCCTGGTATGCATTGGTCTTCGGTGTCCCCAAGTTCTTCCGCCCGCGCTGGCTGATACCCATGCTAAGCGTACAGGAATGGTCGCATAATTGGACGAGCTTTTATGACCCTTCTCCGATCAAGGACCTCCTGCGAAAGTATGTCGACTTCAAGCAGCTCAAGGATAGCCCGGTCCGGCTCTTGGTCAACGCGGTCAACGTAGAAACGGCGGACATCGAGACCTTCGATAGCTACATCGAAGAAATAACACCCGATCATCTGGTGGCCAGCGGCAGTCTGCCTCCGGGATTTCCCTGGACGACCATCCACGGAAAGCACTACTGGGACGGCGGCATTGTCAGCAATTCCCCCCTTGACCAAGTGACCGAGCGGTGTGGCTTAACCGACAAGCGGGTCTACATTGTCAATCTCTTCCCGGGGAGTAAACGTTTGCCACGAAATCTTCCCGAGGTGATGGCGCGCCGGGACGAAATAGTTTACGCAGAGAAACTCAATCGAGACGTTCGGACTCGAGACTTGCTCGATAACTACGGAAAGCTTGTTAATAAACTCATGAGCGAACTCGATCCAACCCTTGCCGAGCATGTCAAACAGCGACCGCTTTATATTGAGACGGTAGGTACGACAGGACCGATTTCCGTTACTCGAATTGTCCATACTGGAGAACCGGGAGAGGGTCCTTCCAAGGACTATGAGTTCTCAGCCGAGACCGTGGAGGAGCATATCGAGGTGGGTTACATCGCCGCATGCGAGGTTCTCAAGGCCACCGGAGACAAGCGGCCGAGATTCTTAAGGTGAACCGCGTAACCCTACGGGTATTCTTGGAGTCTACCCAGAAACGCTTTCAGATTGGGAACAGGGCAGTCGCTTACCGCCTACCTGGCGGCCTGGGCCCCTCCAGGTATAGGGGGTTCTGTCAACTCGAGTGGCGATCGTCGATAATCCTGGCATGAACCGTCAATCAAGCTATCGTGGTTATCGCTTCCCACCCGAGATCATCAGCCATGCCGTGTGGCTCTACCATCGGTTCACGCTGAGCTTTAGAGAGACCGAAGATCTGCTGGCTGAGCGAGGGGTCATCGTTACGTATGAATCCATTCGACAGTGGTGCATGAAGTTCGGTCCGAACTATGCCAACCAGCTTCGCAAACGCCAAGGCCGATTGGGGGACACGTGGCTTATGGATGAGGCAGTGATCGTCACAGTCCAAGGGGAACGCCATTATCGCTGGCGTGCTGTTGACCAAGACGATAACGTCATCGACATTCTGGTTCAGAAACGAAAGACAAACAAGCCGCGAAGCGTTTCTTCCGTAAGATGTTGAAGCACCAAGGTCGATCGCCAAGGGTGATGGTGCCCGATAAGCTGAAGAGCTACGGCGAGGCGAGAAGAGAAGTCATGCCATCGACTGTGCCCTGCCAAGATCGCTACGCCAATA
>JBOIEG010001279.1:0-4552 GCA_050740915.1 Gammaproteobacteria bacterium
CAAGGTGCCGGCGATGATCGAGACTTGATGACGGCAGCTTGTGCATTGATACAGCCCGCGGGTGGTGATGAGGTGCGCCCTCTCGTGACCGCACTGTGGGCAGATGAAGCCATCGGGTCAGCGCTCCCGCGCTAAAAAGCGGGCACACGCTTCATCGCTTGCGAAGCGTTTCTGCCACTCGAAAAAACTGATCTCTGCTCTCTTCATGGATGTTCTCACTTTCTCATTCAAACACAATCCATTAGATCACAGAGACCGAGAATAGTTTAGAGGCATTTTTTCTTATTTAAAAGCCATCCCGTGCGCGTTTCTGGATGCAGATTCCATATTGTCCTCTAGTTCAGCACCTACCTCGCCGGAGCCGGAGCGTGCTCAAGCTCCTTGTTTGATAAGCGCGATAGCGGTAATAGCCCGTGCACATTTTAAACGGTTGCGGGTTGACATGAGAACAAGGGTTCTGTAGATTTCTAACTTTTACAGAACGCTCGTTCTATGCCATTTATGCCGTGATCACCGCTGCCGCTCCGTCTGTCCTTGTAGCGCTCCAGGACTATTACGCGCAACACGCTGTGCTGCCCTCTTACGCGACAACAGGCGAACTGGCCGGTATCCGCGCCAAATCCTGGGTGCATAAGCTTGTCACGGAATTGAGGGACGAGGGCTTTCTCGATTTCACGCCAGATAAGCGCTTGAAGCCGGGCCACCGCTTCTTTGAGCGCGCGCTGGCCGAACGCGTGCGCGCCGGGGGGCCCGAACAGGCGCCCGACGAGGTGACCGAGGCGATCACGATCGACCGCTACCTGATCGATCACCCTTCGCGAACCTCGCTGGTCAGAGTGAAGGGAGATTCGATGACGGGGGCCGGGATCCTCGGTGGAGATCTCGCCGTAGTCGAATGGCGCTCCAATGCCCGCGTGGGGGATATCGTTATTGCAATCATCGATGAGGAACTGACCCTGAAATACCTGGATCGCGACAAGCGCGGGTATTTCCTGCGGGCCGCCAACCCGGCTTATCCCCCCATCCGTGCGCGCGGGCAACTGGAGGTGAGTGGCGTTATGATTGGCCTGGTACGACGCCTGCTGAGGTGAACGATCTCGCGAGCCCGCTCGCTGCTCCCATTTCTTCCGCGACTTCGTTGCCCCAGCGGGATACCGACGTTGGTGTTCTTCTTTCTCGCATCAAGCGTCGCTATGCGGATAGGGTTACCGCAGAACTGGTGCTTCCCGCATCGGCGGGTTGCTACGAGGACTTCCCTTCTGATCTCGATCCCCGGCTCGCGCAGGCGCTCCGTAGCCGTCAGGTAAGCCGCCTCTACAGCCATCAACGCGAAGCCTGGGAGGCGATAAGGGCGGGCCGGCACACCATAATCGTGACGCCCACGGCTTCCGGTAAGAGCCTCTGCTACAACGCCCCTGTCCTACAGAGCGTCCTCACCGAGCAGGCGAAGGCGCTCTATCTCTTTCCGACTAAGGCGCTGGCACAAGACCAAGTCGCGGAACTGCTCGAGATCAACCAAGCGAGTAGGCTGGGGTTAAGGGCGTACACCTTCGATGGCGATACCCCGGCAGGCGCGCGCCAGGCGGTACGCACGCGCGGCGACATCGTCGTTTCCAATCCGGACATGCTGCATCAGGCGAAGGCGATCCTACCCCACCACACCAAATGGGTGCAGTTCTTCGAGCCGTTGAGATGTGTCGCTATCGATGAGATGCACGCCTATCGCGGGGTGTTCGGGTCGCACATGGCGAACGTGATCAGGCGATTGAAGCGCATCTGCCGCTTCTACGGTACCGATCCGGTGTTCATCTTCTGCTCGGCCACGATCGCGAATCCGTCCGAGCTTGCGACCCAATTGCTGGAAGAGAGTGTTACCGCGATCACTAAGAGCGGGGCGCCGCAAGGCGAGAAACACCTGCTTTTGTGGGATCCGCCCGTCGTCAACCTTGATCTGGGGTTGCGCGCGTCCGCTCGCTCGCAGACCACGAGGATCGCCCGCGCCGTGATCAAGAATGGCCTCAAACCCGTCATATTCGGCAACTCCCGTCTGATGGTCGAAGTATTGACTAAGTACCTCAAAGACATCTTCGATCGCGATCCACGCAAACCCGCTCGCGTCGCCGCCTATCGCGGGGGCTATTTGCCCACAGAGCGACGGGAGACGGAGCGCAAGCTTCGCGCGGGCGAATTCGATTGCGTGATCGCGACCAACGCCCTGGAACTCGGCATTGACATCGGGGCACTCGATGTTTGCGTGCTGAACGGCTATCCCGGCACCATCGCCGCCACTTGGCAAAGCCTACCGCGCCGAGACCGCGATGGCGCACGTGCTACGCGAAAAGATGACCCGTCACGATGATGCACGCCGCTTACTGCGGGCGATCTACGATACGGAGATTGACCTCTTGCCCAACGCCCACGACAAGACCCTCACTCTCCGCCTGCACCCACTCGCCAACCAGAGCGCCGATGAGGCAGTCCACCATCTATGCACCGAACTCAACACCACCGAGACACTTCTCCCAGGCACCGACCTGCGCCTAATCTATGAATCGGTCTCATCGCAAAATCGCTGAGATCAGGTGGTCTGAACATGCTGCAGAATCGATTCACGTTGGGCCTCCTGGTGCGGTGAGAGTTAGATGAATTCAGAAATCCACTAAACCATATCCCCATAGGAGGCTCAACTTCTAAAAGCTAATTTGGACAAGAGTGAAAGAGGATAAAGAAGATTTAGAATAGAACAACACCGTCGCTTCGCTCCGATGAATGATCACGATCCCCGGAATCAGTGATCACGATGCTCCGGAACAAGCGATCACGATGGCCGGAATACGCAAATGACGGAAAACTCCTGTTCCGCTGCTTGAAATGACTGTGGGAGAACAAATTTACCGTGAAGCAGTTAGAGAAGTGTTGCGGTGTGGATGGCTATGATTTTGTGATGGAGGCACATCCCAACGGCTTTGATTAGGGCTAAGGCCGAACGGATCCCAACCGGCAAGTATGATTAAGGACCTCGGCGTGAAGGGAGGCAACTCTAAGTATTGTGAATCTTGGGGGCTGAAGCAATCGGGCTTGATTTCTCGGAGGTTGGAATCTCGTGGGCAAAAGAGATCGCAGCCCAAGCTATCACATTTTCCTTATGGGAGGGTAGAACCGAGAGGACACGACTGCCCACACATCGACGATGTCGCCGGGCTCGATGATAACGCGGAATGGGAGAAGGCTTATGAGACCTAGACACATGGGGCTTGCTGCTGTTGGCGCACTGACAGCCGCCGTGTTGCGCTTGAATGCAGCCGCTCCGCTACCGCAAGCAGATGAGCAAACATGCCGTGGAGCGCGGGAAGACCCACGCACTATAGACTGCAAGCGGCATTGGATATTCGATCACTGCACCACATTTGCGATCGAGCACAAGGCCGCATTTGAGGCAATTAAGGACTGCACGCTGGAAGTCGAGCGCCTAACAGACTATTGCGCAGCGATTCCCCCCTGGTGTAAATGAGGAAGGTCGCGCCCCTCATCCTTCGCCCGTTTTGGGTATGACGAATCTTGCCGTTATCCCTACCCCATTGATATAAGATAGCCGCAGTGCTCGCGCGATAATTCGGGATGAGGCCCGAAAGGTCCAACGTCACATCTGATTGATCAAGGAGGACAAGGAGAGCATTAGAGTTATGCTGGAAAGTTGTGGATGAAGGAAGTAAGGAAGGATGCGTATTCTTGGTCTTCAAGGTCATCAATTCCTACTGGAAGGAGTGAATACGCCTGAGTGAAGATAAAGTATATTGCGCTGAAGAATCCAGGGACGCCGGCTCCGGCAGCTGATGCCCTAACGGAGGTTCTGCGGGAGGACCTTTCTTCGCTCTTATCTGGGTCACCTGGCAGACCATTGGTTGGCCCTGACTGAAGAAGAATTTTTATCGGTCAGCGCTCACATCGAGGAAAACGATTTTCCCGAAACGCCATCTCTGTACCGAGCCATGGCTCTTCCCCGGACCATGCAAGCCGTTGGCGGTTCTGTCAACTCGAGGCGCGATCGCCCATAAGCCTGGCATGAACCGTCAATCAAGCTATCGTGGTTATCGCTTCCCACCCGAGATCATCAGCCATGCCGTGTGGCTCTACCATCGGTTTACGCTCAGCTTTAGAGACATCGAAGATCTGCTGGCTGAGCGAGGGGTCATCGTTACGTATGAATCCATTCGACAGTGGTGCATGAAGTTCGGTCCGACGTATGCCAACCAGCTTCGCAAACGCCAAGGCCGATTGGGGGACACGTGGCTCATGGATGAGGTAGTGATCGTCACCGTGCAAGGCGAAAGGCGATATCTGTGGCGAGCCGTTGATCAGGACGATAACGTCATCGATATCCTCGTGCAGAAACGTAAAGACAAGCAAGCCGCGAAGCGTTTCTTTCGTAAGATGTTGAAGCACCAAGGTCGATCGCCAAGGGTGATGGTGCCCGATAAGCTGAAGAGCTACGGCGAGGCGAGAAGAGAAGTCATGCCATCGACTGTGCCCTGCCAAGATCGCTACGCCAATA
>JBOIEG010001280.1:0-1508 GCA_050740915.1 Gammaproteobacteria bacterium
TTACAATCGCCAGCGCCGGCATTCGAGACTCGGTTATCTTTCGCCAATGGCTTTCATTATAAAATACTGGGAGAAACGACAGGCAGCTTAATAGTCATGGCGTCCACTATTGACAACCGACCTCAGAGAGCATCATGACATTGACACCCGTATAGTCCCACTCGTCATGGGGTGTCTTTTGATAACCGAACTTAGCGAGCCCGGTATCCGCGTCGCGCCCAAAGATGGTCATGGTCCATTTGTTGTCGCCGGGGCGCATGGTCTCGTTCCAGGGGGACGGGTTGCCAGAGCCGTAATAGAACATGTCGAGCTTGGGGTCGTAGGCATACCAGCCCCAGTTGGTGCCACCGCCGATCTTCCAAGCGTCTCCTTCCCAGGTCTTAAGGCCCAATCCTTTCTGGCCGTAATGCGGGTTCTTGCCGTTGAAGTCTGGGGCCAGGCCCATCTCCTTATCGGGGCCGGTGGCGTACCAGCGCCATTTCATCTCGCCGGTGTCGATGTCGTAGGCGGTGAGATACCCGCGCACCCCGAGCTCGGCGCCTGAGGATCCAAACAGAACCTTGTCCTTCACCACGAAGGGTGCGATGGTAAGCGTCGAGCCAACCTTGATATCGGAGTTCTCCATCTTCCAGATCTCTTTCCCCGTCTTGGCGTCCAGCGCCACAATGTGGCCGTCCAATAGAGTCTTGAAGATCTTGCCGTCGGCGTAGGCCAGACCGCGGTTGACGACGTCGCAGCAGGCCACCGCACGCGCCGCTGGGTCCTGCTTTGGCTTGTGCTCCCATAGGATCTCGCCCGGTCTCTCGAGATCGAAAGCAAACGTATTATTGGGGAATGGCGTGTGGATATACATGATACCGTTCACGACGAGCGGCCCACCCTCGTGACCGTGCAACACACCAGTCGAAAAGCTCCATGCGGACCGGAGCCGCTCGACATTGTCCGCGTTTATATCCGTCATTTTGCTGTAGTGTGCGCACGTATTGTCCTTGCATTGCATCACCCAATTCTCATCGCTTTGAGACAAGCGGATGAGCTCGTCGTTCGAAGACGCTTTTGGCGCCGTCACGGATAGAACCGCGGCGGTCACGAGTGTGGCAAGATTTTTGGTTGTGATTGTTCGAGACATTGTGACTTGTTCCTCCTGGTATTTTTCGGGACGCCGCTCGGACGAAAACCGCTGCGTCTTTCGACACAGCAAGAGAGAAAGGTTCGTCCTTGAACCTCTGGTCATGAGACGCTTAGCGAAGTAACGCTAAGCCACTCAAAATCATAAGCGCCAGTCTCGAGTGACGTATAGAGGTCTTTGCAATCAAATTATGGGTCACGACTCCTTGCTTGAATCCCATGATGCCCCACGATCAAGGGAACTTATCCAAACAAAAATGCCTCCTCCGCAGAATTTGTGGGTACTGATCTGAGGCGTATTTATGCATCTGATTCATTACTTGGAATAAAGTTACGTTCTATAGGTCCGAAATTTTGGGTATCAAAAAATCTGTTGGGCT
>JBOIEG010001281.1:0-2044 GCA_050740915.1 Gammaproteobacteria bacterium
CTTTAGCTTGCTCCTTTCTTAGTCGCGCCGTCGTCAAATTGGCGACTTATCGTGCAGAGGTCTAACTCAGAGTTAACCGGCGCGGCGCCGTTTGCCGCGTCCAGTTGAACGACGTGTTATCCGTCCTGCTGTTTCTGTTCTTCATTTTCTTTGACATCGGCCTTGAACTTTCTCAAGCCAGATTTGACCAGTTGTGCAACGATGCGTCCCAACGGGGTCAGGTGGTACGCAGGATGGCCCTCCTCAAACTCCCCTAGAACTATAATAAGTTGCTTGTCGAGCAATCTTGGAATTGAAGCCATAGCATGAAAATCGACGACTCCTTTGTTCGCGTGTCCCCCAGACCATTCCAGCAGGTAAATCTGCGATGTACTTCAACGCTAAGACTTCGTCACCGCTCAAGCCGGCTATGGCTAACTGCACTCGTCCATGGCCGATCTGTCGTAAAAGAAACGGGCGCAAAGAGGCGTTTGCGCGAAGAGAGAAAGCCAAAACAACGCCCGGGAGGCGCCGCACCAGATGAAAACCCGCTCCAAGAGAAGCCCGTAAAGGAGAAGCCCGTTAAAGGGGCCAGACTCGAATTATTTTCTCAGTAGAGTACTGGCAGTCTTTCGTAAAAATACGGGGGAAGACTGGTCACCGTCACCTGTATACGCGAAGTAGGGAAATGATGTCACATCAGCGCCAGACCTTACTTCACTCGGGAGAAATGCTCGGCGCTGGAAATTGTGTAGATGAACGGCGCAGGCTGCGCCATCACGCGGTTCACTATACCGGCGAGAACCTCCGTGAACAGGGCCGCCATCTCAGGGCCAAGTGATACCCTACTGCGTGAGAAAGAATGCGCGGACCCCCGCGGCGTGAAGCGCTTCGCGCTCGGCACGATTACGGCGAATCGCGCTGTCCTTAGAAAGCACGACCCAACCGCGTTGACCGACCTCAATCAGCCAATCTGTATCGGGTGTCTCTTGAGGAAAGTGGTCGTTGTGAACCTCAACATGCGCTCCGGCTTCGCGCAGGGCCTTAGCAACAAAGCGTCTGCCCAAGCTGCGGTCAACGAAGAAGACGACAGTACTCGGCGTTTTGCTCGTCACGCGGCGAGCGGCAGTTCACCACGGACGATCTCTTCGATTTCGGCGCGTGAGCGACCGTAGTCCTCCGCGATCGAGTCAATCGGCTCTCCGGCACGGAACCGATCGATAATGACCTCGGTGCGAATGCCGGTTCCCTCGATGACGGGCCGTCCGAAGCCAAGGCGCGGGTCGATCACGACGATGCCTCGTTCTGCCGCATCGCCTCCTCGGGTAATGAGGTAGAGCTTGAGAGGAATTCCGGCATCGTCACGCATCACGCGACGCAGGCGCGCCTCGATAAGTTGCTTGATCTCGATCTGACCATCGCGCGAGATATTGAGTATTCGCCGAATTTCTTGACGAAGAGATCGACGCCGTTAGTTTGAAACTGATGGTCGGCGAGCGGATGTGGGGTGGGAAACCGCTTTCCGAGGTAGTCAAGGGCCCTGCGGACTTGCGGCAGTGCTGCACCGTGCTTGCGCCGGATGGCGGAGAGGACGAACAACTCAACCAGATTGATGAACGAAAGCCGCCGACCTTGGCGGTCGGCCAACTCAATTACGGGCTTGAAACGCTTTAGCTCGCCTTTCGACCGATAGCCTTGGCCCAAAACCCACGCCCGTGCAGTGGACACCGGCACGCGCAAATAATGCGCCGCCTCGGAGGCGGTGTAGAGCGGTGTATTGTGGCAAGTCACCACTCGCCCTCTAAAGCTCATGATCTCATTGGTGCCGGGAGAGGGACTCGAACCCACACATGGTTACCCATACCAGATTTTGAGTCTGGCGCGTCTACCCGTTCCGCCACCCCGGCACGACCGTCCTTAAACGGCTAGAGAGTATAAAATAATGCCTCCTCCGCAGAATTTGTGGGTACTGATCTGAGGCGTATTTATGCATCTGATTCATTACTTGGAATAAAGTTACGTTCTATAGGTCCGAAATTTTGGGTATCAAAAAATCTGTTGGGCT
>JBOIEG010001282.1:0-1204 GCA_050740915.1 Gammaproteobacteria bacterium
TCGTCACCGGCCGCATTGGCGCGTGCGGAAACACGAAACGGAGTGCCGGAGCCGCATCGAGCCCGAGCTCGTCCACGATGGGCACGAAATTGCCGCCGTCGGCGCCCAGCCCGTGCAGCCAGATCACACTGGCCGAGGGGTTCTTCCCGGTTTCTATTTCGATGGCGTCCAGCAGTCTTGGCATACGCAGGGCGTGGGTCGTGCTTCGTGAGTCGTGATTCGACCTTCGATTTCCCTCGCCCCTCTTGGATGGAGAGGATTGGGGTGAGGAGAGGGGTCACTAGTCACGTTTTTTTTGGGCCCGATGGCGAACTTGGGGTCGGAACGCTTTCACGACAGCTGGGTATAGATCCTTTCACCGTGACTTCTTTGCATCCGGCAAAGAAGTTTCGTCTGGCACTTTGGTTGCGGCCAGAGCCAGAGGCCACGCTGGGAAGTATAAACGCCCATTTTTGTCAAACGGAAGGGGATAGTCGCCGTAGCTCATACCGTCGTCGCTCAAGAGGTTGCAATAGTTCCAGGCATCGGTACGCAGCCGTACGGCGGCAAAGGGCGATTCGTTTATTTGATCTAGGAAGACCTGCGGATACTCGTTCGTATGTCAGCGTGAATCGACCCTGACAGCGCCGTGTTCCGCCGCCGAATCGCTGTTCGAATCAGCGTCTGAGCATCGCCTTCTGGTAGGCGTTGCAGCGGTTTTTTACCCGCTACCTCGAATGTCCTGAGATCGCAAGTAGATGGCGACAGCCGATGCTCAGGCCAGTCTCCCGTAGAATCCCAGCAGGACGCCGAGCACGAGCCAGAAAATGGTGTCGACTGACGATCGCAGATTATAGGTAGCGGTTCGCGCAGTCGCAAGCAACGGGAACCCCGCAATCGCAACACCTAGAATCAGCGCCGGATTCTGGCTTCACCTTGCCGATCGATGATTTGCATCCCGCTGTTGCCTACCGCAACGACGGCCAATGGCGACGTAATACGATCCGGCATCGACCCCCTCAGCCCATGGCTTTTAACAAGCGGTGTAGCTAGTGTAGTGTCCCTTAAATAACTTTACAGACTTTCCAGTGATTGCTAGGGTCTCGCTCATGCCGAACACCCGCGTGGCGATCAAGTTGCAGCCGGCTGAACGCACGCCGCTGGAGACAGGGGGATCCGCACACGGAACTCCGCAACAGGTGGCGCTGCGCTGCCGGATTATCTT
>JBOIEG010001283.1:0-1602 GCA_050740915.1 Gammaproteobacteria bacterium
AGAAGAGTCTGTCCATCATCAACTCACGGAGTCGATTGCCTTGATGACCACCCGAACCTCGATTTTGGCGCTCAACACGTACGTTATGGCTTTGGTGTTCAACCTAAGTCCGACAGGCTCCTAGGACTCTCTTTTACGCATTAACAGGTGCGTCGCGATTTTTGGGATGCGTCACGGGACACATACGAGTCACCCTGATGCCCAAAAATTCGCGACGGTGCCGCAACCGTCCTGTATCCGCACGACACGCCACTTCGCGGCGGCCCACGCTACCACAACGACACTACGCCCCTTCGGGGCTATCGCGGGCTCGTCGCCTTGGCGCTCACGCCTTCCTTGGCTCGTTGAGCGCAAACCGCAACGCAGTAACTCCTATCTGGTATCCTTGACGACAAGGCCGTTTTCTACCGATTCCACGTTTTTGACGCTACGGGCTATTTCCTTGGCTCTATCGATACTTTGCTGGGAACCAACGACGCCGCTCAGCTTCACCACGCCCTTTACAGTGGTCACGTTGATCTGAGCTACCTTAAGCAAAGGGTCACTCAGGATGTCCGCCTTAATCTTAGCTGTAATGGCAGCGTCATCCAGGTACTCTCCGGCTGTTTCTGCTTTCTCGGCTAGCGCTTCCTTTGCCTTTTCGATTTTTTCTCCAGCTTTTTCGGCTGCTTGATCAATCTCTTGTCCTGCTTTTTCAGCTGACCCGTTTTGTTGACAACCGGCAAATCCGAGAACGAACGCTAGTAAAAAGACGATAAAAAAACCCCTATGAGACAGAGTCATTTTCAATCTCCTCTCAGGACTAGATTTGACCCAATAAGATCAGGATCAGTAAGATGACCGCCACTAGCCCAGCACGCCGCTGGGCCCATAACCCCACGCCCGGCTATGTGGCCAGGTTGGGATCACTCCCACAAGGATCAAGATCAGGATTTATTAGTAAGATGTACTAACTGACATATTCGTGCTCCCGTTACTCTCGACCTCTTCACCTGGGGCTATCGAGGCATCAGCCCCCGGATACCACGGATAGTAAACTAATATGCGGGTCTTCAGAAGGTTTTCTCGAGGCTTCGGCTGAAGGCGCGCCGCCATTTTGCGCATCTCAAGGTGAGCCAGATTTTATGGCCATGACCTGATCGTGCTCCTGTTGGTGGTGCACCTGCTGTTGGGCTATCGGGAGTGCCACGTTATTCCCTGTCGGCGCACTGGAGTACTCTTGTTGAGCGTATCGCCATCACCCTTTGGCGGCAGCGGCGGCTAGTTCGCTCCGAAACTGCTGTCGTAGCGTTAAATCGCAAGGCCCGCAACGTTGCCGACGCGGTTACCAATGAACTCGGCATTGGCCTGTACTCCGATAACAAAATCACGGAGGCCGATCTGGCCGAGCTCGACGAGGAACAATTGGATTGGTGCGAGTCGGTGCTAGTGTAGTGTCCCTTAAATAACTTTACAGACTTTCCAGTGATTGCTATGGTCTCGCTCATGCCGAACACCAGCGTGGCGATCAAGTTGCAGCCAGCTGAACGCACGCAGCTGGAGACATGGGGATCCGCACACGGAACTCCGCAACAGGTGGCGCTGCGCTGCCGGATTATCTTG
>JBOIEG010001284.1:0-5515 GCA_050740915.1 Gammaproteobacteria bacterium
TATGGACAAACCGTGGAAAACGCTGCGCGTTTCCCACCGCTTGCCCACAGGTCGGCGGCTGTCCACAAGCTCCACAGGCAACAACAATCGGTTATTCAATTAGCAATTCAAAACCGATCGTTCAGACCCATATCTCTATTGGAATTGACTGCCAGCCCGTGTGATAATGTCTCTGAGACAAAAAACCGTGCGGCGGAGGTTTTGATGTCATTGAGCGAGAAGGAGATCGATCGCGTCGCATGGCTCGCGCGGCTACAGATCGATGCCGAAGCAAAGCCACAATTCGCGCAGCAACTGTCCCGCATCCTAGAGTTTGTCGACCAATTGAATAAGCTCGATACCAGTGGAGTGCCTCCCCTGGCACACCCCTTAGACATCAGTGAACGGCTGCGCCAAGACGAGGTAACCGAAACAAACCAGCGCGACCTTTTTCAATCCATCGCCCCTTCGGTTCGAGACGGACTGTATTTGGTTCCCAAGGTCATCGAATAGCGATCATCCAGCGGCGAGAAAGTCGCCAAGCGCAACCAGGCAATGTTCCGCAAAACACTCTTTGAATTATCCGCGTTGCTCCATCGCAGAGAAATCAGCAGCGCGGAGCTTACGCACATTTTCATCGAACGCGCCGAGCGCTTCAACCCTTATTTGAACGCGTTCATCACGCTTTCCGTGGAACGCGCGCTGGAGATGGCAACAACGGCCGACCGACGCCTGGCAAGCGGCCAGGCGGGCCCGCTGACCGGCATTCCCATTGCGCACAAAGACATCTTTTTGACCCGCGGGATCAAGACCAGTTGCGCTTCGCGCATGCTGGATGATTTTATCGCCCCTTACGATGCCACGGTGGTGGAGCGCCTGGCGAGTGCCGGGATGTTGTTGCTCGGAAAAACGAACATGGACGAGTTCGCCATGGGCTCATCGAGCGAGACGAGCTTCTTTGGACCGGTAAAAAACCCTTGGGACACACAGCGCGTGCCCGGTGGCTCTTCGGGCGGATCCGCAGCGGCCGTTGCCGCCCGACTGGCGCCGGCCGCCACCGGCACCGATACCGGTGGCTCCATCCGCCAGCCGGCTGCTTTGTGCGGTATCACAGGGCTTAAGCCGACCTATGGTCGGGTCTCGCGCTGGGGCATGATCGCCTACGCCTCCAGCCTCGATCAAGGCGGGCCAATGACCCAATGCGCACAGGACGCGGCGATGCTGCTGAGTGCCATGGCCGGTTTTGACCCGCGCGACGCTACTTCGGTCGAGCGGCCGGTCGATGACTACTCGGAGCAACTCGAAGGGGATCTCCGTGGCCTTAAGGTAGGACTGCCTAAGGAGTATTTTGGCGATGGGCTGGACCATCAAGTGGCGGCGCTGATCGACAGCGCGGTTGCGGAATTTAAGCGACTGGGGGTGAAGTGCCGGGAAATCATCCTTCCCCACACCGAGCTTTCGATACCCGCCTACTATGTGATCGCTCCCGCAGAATGCTCCTCTAACTTGGCACGTTATGACGGAGTGCGCTTTGGGTATCGCTGCAAAGACCCCCGCGACCTGCAGGACTTATATTGCCGCTCGCGGGCAGAAGGGTTTGGCGCGGAAGTGAAGCGGCGCATCCTGATCGGAACCTATGCCCTATCGGCGGGCTACTACGATGCGTATTATGTGAAAGCTCAAAGAGCGAGGCGATTGATCCGGGACGATTTTCAAAGCGCCTTCCAGCAAGTCGACGTGATCGCCGGCCCGACCGCACCTGGCGTTGCCTTTAGGCTCGCTGAGAAAACATCGGATCCGCTTGCCATGTACCTCTCCGATGTCTATACCATTCCTGCGAACCTAGCCGGTTTGCCCGCGATGTCCATCCCGGTCGGCAGAATTGGGGCATTGCCGGTGGGACTGCAGCTCATCGCAGACTATTTCCACGAAGGGCGCTTGCTTAACCTCGCCCATCGTTATCAGCAAGTCACCGATTGGCACCGGCAGATCCCAGCCGAGTTTGCCTCATAAGGGATCCACCATGCCGTGGGAAAGCGTCATTGGCTTGGAGATCCATGTCCAACTGGCCACCAAGAGCAAGATGTTTTCGGGGGCGCCCACAGCCTATGGGGCTCCGCCCAATACGCAAGCGTGCGCTGTAGATTTGGGGCTTCCCGGTGTGCTCCCGGTGCCAAACCGCGAAGCCGTGCGGATGGCGGTGAAGTTCGGTCTGGCGGTACACGCCGAGATCAACCGGCGCTCGGTGTTCGCACGCAAGAACTACTTCTATCCCGATCTACCGAGGGGATATCAGATAAGCCAGTACGAGTCACCCATCGTCGTTAAGGGTTACCTGGATCTCGAGGGTGACGGGCACCCCACCAAACGGGTAGGGATCACCCGCGCTCACTTGGAAGAAGACGCCGGTAAATCGCTGCACGAGGGTTTTCAAGACCTGTCCGGAATCGATTTAAACCGTGCCGGCACGCCGCTCTTGGAGGTCGTTTCCGAACCAGACATGCGCTCTGCTAAGGAAGCCGTGGCTTATATGCGTAAGATCCACACCTTGGTGCGCTATCTGGAGATCTGCGATGGAAACATGCAGGAGGGTTCGTTTCGCTGCGACGCTAACGTCTCGGTGCGGCCCCTCGGCGAACAGCAGCTCGGTACCCGCAGCGAGCTTAAAAATTTAAACTCCTTCCGTTTCGTAGAAAAAGCCATCGAATACGAGATCGAGCGCCAGATCGATATTCTGGAATCGGGGGGGGAAGTGATCCAAGAAACCCGCCTGTTCGATAGCGCTAAAGGCGAAACACGCTCTATGCGCCAGAAAGAAGAAGCGAACGACTATCGCTATTTCCCCGATCCCGATCTGTTACCGCTAATGATCGATGAGGGCTTTATCGCCGAAGTTCGCACCACGCTGCCCGAGCTCCCAGACGACAAAAGACGGCGGTTTATGAGCCATTTTAGGCTCGCCGCCTACGAGGCGGAACTGCTGACGGGCAGCCATAAGCTCGCCGACTACTACGAGGCCGCCGTGAGCGCAGCCGACGGAGAGAGCAAACTCACCGCCCACTGGGTTATCGGGGAGCTGACCCGCGCATTGAACAAAACGGGTAAGGATATCAGCGCTTGCTCGGTCAGTTCCAAACAACTCGGCAGCCTTATCAAGCGTATGGCCGATCAGACCATCTCCGGCAAAATCGCCAAGCAGGTATTCGACGCCATGTGGGAGGGGGCAGGGGATGCCGATGCCATCATCGAGGCAAGCGGGCTGCGACAGCTCACCGACGCCGGCGAGATAGAGCGCATGGTCAGACAAGTATTAGCAGAAAACCCGGAGCAGCTGGCGCAATACCGGGCGGGTCAGACCAAGGTACTGGCCTATTTCGTGGGCCAGGTGATGAAAAAATCGAGTGGCAAAGCAGATCCGCAACAAGTAAACAGGCTGCTGGAGAAGCTTCTGCATTAGGCGCCTGCCGGACTCCCCGCGGGACCGCCGCCGCGTTCAGGGCAGGATCGCGACCGGGGTTCGGGGCGTGATATCCTGGCGGCAGTGTTTAGAGCAACGGCTTTCATCGGATGTCGAGCGCGCAGGGGATGCGTGGCGTTAGGCGCCCCAGAGGAAAATCTATCGCCGATGCGTTAGAGGTAGCTAAGCTAAAAGCGGAGAAGACCTACAACGCTACCGCAGATACCTTCGACGCCGAACCATTGGCTTTCTGGGACCGGTATGGCCGACGTACGGTCGAGCGCATGAAGCTAACACGCGGCGCACGCGTCCTGGATGTGTGTTGCGGCGCGGGTGCCTCTGCATTGCCAGCCGCGCAGGCAGTGGGCCCGGAGGGAAACGTAGTTGCGGTCGATCTCGCCGAAGATCTCTTAAGCTAGGCCGCGCAAAGGCAACAGCGGCCGGGCTAGACTGCCTGGAGTTCCGACGCGGGGACATGGCGGCCCTGGGCTTTCCAGACGGACATTTCGATGCGGTCGTGTGCGTATTCGGTCTCTTCTTCGTCCCCGACATGGAGGCGCAGGTTGCAGAGCTGTGGCGAATGGTGCGGCCGGGCGGGCAGTTGGCGATCACGACATGGGGACCGGGCATCTTTGCTCCCGCATACTTCATCGTGCCGGCCAATCTGCGCAAGCAATGGCACCAGGAGTTACAGGACAAGTTCGCCATGGACGCGCTGATCCTGCCGGCTCTGCAGCAGGTGTGCGTTGGATCAAACACTGCGCTACACAACTCAACCTAAAGTGACGTGTAGCCGCTTCCAGCAGTTAGAGTGTACGCAGACCCAGCGCTTGTTCCCTATCGATGCCTAGGTCGCTCTACTCGAACACATGCACTGCCTCAATCACGCCACCGCCAGGCGACGATGACTTATCCAACCGCATCAAAGGGATTAAGATCCGCTTTATACGGGCCGTGGCCCCGCAGGACTGGCATCCCAGGGTCGTGCATACCGAAAGGCGAACGGGGAATTTCGCAACGCCGTTTTTGGGACCACACGATCGGGACGAAGGTGCGCCATTCGACTACGAAAAGTTTAACGCGATCACTCTACTCTCAGGAGGTTTATTGGAAGGAGTGTCAAACAGGAATTTGCTATTGCGGATGGCTTTCATTTGATTCGAGTCACCTCGATGACCCTGCGAAAGGTCGCAAATACAGCCTGATCTTATCGGTTCTCTAATGACGCAAACGACAACTACGGCAAAGTAATAGCCTCTCGTTAGGCAACACGAAGGACATACAATGGCCACCGTCGAGGAAAGCTGCCCGGCGTGCGGAGCTCAAGTGTTTTGGGAGCGTGACCGTTGTCTACGTTGTGGTCACGATATCGGCGCACCCAATGTCCGCCTCGCGCAGCAGGAGCGCGAGGCATTGCGGCAGCGCTACGAGATGGCACTGGCCGACGCCAGCCAACCCAACGCGCGCGCGAAGGTAGAGGCTTTTTCCCAGACAGTAGAGCAGCAGTCCCAGGCGGTGATCAACGTCGATCCCAATTATCTCATGGGCTTCTTGGAGTCTTCCCGTGACTTTTACAGCAGCTACGCATTGCAAACGGCCGCGGAAGTTCGCGCGGCAGCTAATATGGAAAACGACACAGCCCGTCTCAGCGTCGAAACAAAGCTATTCGGGTCAGCTGCACCCCACATCCGCTATGCCGCATTGTCACTAAACGGCCGAGGTCTCATTTCGTACGGTAGCTGCGCCATTACACTGGAGCCGCGGCTGTGTGCTCGCGCCGCCAGCTTGTTGGAAGAGAACTCCTACGATTTCATCGAAAGACACCGCCTGGTTGGGCGCATCCCTATTCCACCGGGCCATCGGGCGGTCTGGCAGGACCGCCATTGGTTGGCCACCGCCAAGCTAGTGTAGTGTCCCTTAAATAACTTTACAGACTTTCCAGTGATTGCTAGGGTCTCGCTCATGCCGAACACCCGCGTGGCGATCAAGTTGCAGCCGGCTGAACGCACGCAGCTGGAGACATGGGGATCCGCACACGGAACTCCGCAACAGGTGGCGCTGCGCTGCCGGATTATCTTG
>JBOIEG010001285.1:0-1098 GCA_050740915.1 Gammaproteobacteria bacterium
CTGACCCGCCAGGGCGCCCAAGATAATCCGGCAGCGCAGCGCCACCTGTTGCGGAGTTCCGTGTGCGGATCCCCATGTCTCCAGCTGCGCGCGTTCAGCCGGCTGCAACTTGATCGCCACGCGGGTGTTCGGCATGAGCGAGACCATAGCAATCACTGGAAAGTCTGTAAAGTTATTTAAGGGACACTACACGCGTTCCTGCGGTGCTCGGGATCCTCAGGTATTTCAATATACACTCCGGTTGCTCGTCTCCTCCTTGAGACTCGCCCCTGCGGGGCTTGCGCGCCGTTTCGCTCCCGGCGAAACGCTCCTGCGCTCCGGCGGAACACGACCTCCCTTCGCTCGCGACGATTTTTTCACAATCTCTCAGAGAAGAAGAACGCCCGCCCAAGACGGCGAGAGGCTGGCTTGGACGGGCCTGGGCGAGGAGGGCGAATTTCCATCTCGCGCTTCCCTCACGCCCCCCGTGGAGGTGGGATGGCGATGCAAAAAGTTCGGGCTGAGCGGAGTTGGCCGGAGTCGGCCTTGCACACAACATAACGCAGGGTTCTCGTTGTTGGGGAGGCCGGCTTCGTCAGGGCACCGAGCCGATGCCACATATCTTTCCCTTGGCGTCACCCCGGAAAAGACCTAGTCACGGCGGCAGGTTTGTCATTTACAAAAAATTTTCCTCGCCTGGCAAATTTCCATGTCCGTGTACGTGTGTGATGATTGAAGTTCCATGGTCACGTGTCGTTCCACTGCCGCAGGGCTGATCTTGGTGAACCGCCCGGGAAAGGTCTTCTTCAAAGCGGACTTCACGGCAAACGAGGTCCCGTCGTGAATCGTGATATGCGTAAATTGCGCAAACGGACTTTGGGGCGCGAAGCGCAAGAGTGAGGCGGCGCTCGGTTGGGTAACGGCCTTGGTACAGAATCTCAACCGCGGCCCGAACGTCGCCGCGAAAGAGATCTTTATCGATCATCAGCTCCAACCGGGTGATGCCTTTAGTGAATACCTTCTCAACAAAGTCGAACGCAGCGCGCTGCTGTTGATCCTGCTGTCGCAGAATTACCTTAAATCGAACTGGTGTGGCCAAGAGATTGCGCACTTCATCCG
>JBOIEG010001286.1:0-28565 GCA_050740915.1 Gammaproteobacteria bacterium
CAGCCCAACAGATTTTTTGATACCCAAAATTTCGGACCTATAGAACGTAACTTTATTCCAAGTAATGAATCAGATGCATAAATACGCCTCAGATCAGTACCCACAAATTCTGCGGAGGAGGCAAACAAATAGATGACGCCTGTGCTCATTGCAACCGTAAAAAACGTTGGCTTGCGGCGAACCGTGTACCGGATAGCACGACACACGAGTTGCACCGAGCTAATGATTGAGTTAGCCCTTTGCTATTGCCCTTCGCTAGCGGAAGGAACAAAATGTTGCATACAGGATGTTTCGCGCTCGCGAATGTTGCGTACCCGCCATGTACAGATGTTGCTTGACCGAGGCTGAGAGCTTGGGGAAGAGAGGTCGCGTTCCGCCGGAGCGCAGGAGCATTTCCCTGGGAGCGAAACGGAGCACAAGCCCCGAAAGGGGCGAGGGCAGCAGATTTTTTCAAAGGCTAAGTGCCCCCGCTTCAACGAATATCGTTTAGGTCGCGTCTTATGTTGCGATTCTTGCTTAACTCCCTGCTAGGGGGTTTTGTGCTTGCCATCATCGTTGTCGGCCTGCTGGCGTGGCAACTGCTGCCGCAGCTTCCTTCCATCGAAACGTTAAAAGCGCACCGACTGCAGGTACCGCTGCGGGTGTACTCGAAAGACAACGAGCTGATCGCGGAGTTTGGCGAAAAGCGGCGCGATCCAGTCTCCATGGGACGCGTACCCAAGCGCATGGTCGAGGCGTTTCTGGCCGCGGAAGACGATCGCTTTTTTCAACATCCGGGCGTGGACTGGCAAGGGATCGCCCGCGCCGGTTTGCATCTTCTGACTACCGGAGAAAAGACCCAAGGCGGGAGCACTATCACCATGCAGGTGGCGCGCAATTTTTTCCTCAGCCGGGAAAAAACCTATCAGCGCAAGCTTAACGAGATCCTATTGGCGCTCAAAATCGAACGCGAGCTGTCCAAGCAGGCCATCTTCGAGCTCTACTTAAATAAGATCTACTTCGGTCAACGCGCTTATGGCGTGTCGGCGGCGGCGCAGGTGTATTACGGCGCGGAGCTCGATCAGCTCGATTTGGCCCAGACGGCCATGATCGCGGGATTGCCTAAGGCGCCGTCGGTGCTCAATCCCATCACCAATCCGTCGCGCGCGCTAGAGCGCCGTAACTATGTGCTGCGTCGCATGCATACCCTGAGCTATATCGACGACGGGAAGTTGGAGCTGGCCCTTGCCGCGCCTGATAGCGCGCGTGTGCACGGCCCCACGGTCAAAGTACAAGCGGCTTACCTGGCGGAGATGGTGCGTAACTTCATGATAGAACGCTACGGGGAGGGCGCCTATGGCGCAGGTTACCGAGTAGTAACGACCATAGATGGGGAGCTTCAGCAAGCGGCAAACGATGCCCTAAGGGCGGGCCTGCTCGCCTACCATCGGCGCCACGGTTACCGAGGGCCGGAGCATCACTTCGACTCGGATGATGACCCCAAAGTTTGGGCGACGCTGCTGGAAGATTTTCGTCCTGTAGGCGATTTACTGCCGGCTTTGGTCACCCAAGTGGGTGAGAAGTCTATCGCGGTCTACACCCAAGCCAAGGGCAAGCTTAGCATCCCCTGGGAGGGTCTGAGCTGGGCCCGCCGATTTATCGACGCAGACAGCCGCGGCCCTGTCCCCAACCACGCCTCGGATATCGTAAAGCGCGGCGATTTGGTGCGGGTGAATCAACCCAAAGACAGCGCCTGGCAGCTATCCGAAATACCGCGTGTGGAAGGGAGCTTGCTCGCCTTGTCTCCGAAAGACGGCGCGATTCTGGCGCTGACCGGTGGATTCGATTTTCAATTGAGCAAATTCAATCGGGTCACCCAAGGTACGCGCCAACCGGGCTCCAGCTTTAAACCGTTTATTTATTCTGCGGCCTTGGCCGCGGGCTACACACCCGCCAGCATCGTCGTCGATGAGCCACTGGTGTTTGCGGCGGTGGACGGCGGAAAACCTTGGCGTCCGGAAAACTACAGTGGAGAGTTTTACGGACCGACGCGTCTGCGGGATGCCCTGACCTACTCGCGTAACATCGTGTCCATACGCTTGCTGCAGGGTACCGGCATCGATCAAGCCCTAGCCTATCTCCCCCGCTTCGGCTTCGACCGCGAGCGCTTGCCGCGCGTGCTCTCGCTGGCGTTGGGGAGTGCGTCCTTCACGCCGCTGGAGATGATCCGAGGATACGCAGTGTTGGCCAACGGCGGCTTTCGGGTCGAGCCGTATTTCATTGACCGCATCCTCGGCGAAGACGGTAGCATTGTGTGGCAAGCAGATCCCCCCAAGGCTTGCTGGGTCTGCGAACAGCAAACCTCCAGTGTGCGCCCCGTCGCGTTTAGCGATGGCAGGCCCAGCGCTCAGGAGCTCGAAGCGAACGCAGCAGAGGAAGGTCCGCGCGCGCCACGCGTGATCGACTCCCAGAACGCTTGGATGATGTATTCCATGATGCAAGATGTCATTCGCCTTGGAACCGCGAGAGCCGCTTCTGTATTGAACCGCGGCGATCTGGCCGGCAAGACCGGCACCACCAATGAGCTTAAAGACGCCTGGTTTTCGGGGTTTAACAACGAGGTCGTGGCTACCGCTTGGGTGGGATACGACGACAATCAGCCTTTAGGACGAGGGGAGACCGGTGCTAAAGCGGCGCTGCCTATGTGGATCGATTTCATGCGTGTAGCGCTCAAGGATAAGCATGAGGCCACCCTGCCTCAACCTTCCGGACTGATCACTGTGCGTATCGACCCTGCCACCGGATTGCTGGCCGAATACGGCGAGCCCGCTATCTTCGAGACTTTCCGCGAAGGTGAAGAACCCCAGCACTATAGCCCGCCCGGGTATCTGGAAACCGAGGGAGGGATGTCTGGCGGCGACGGCAGCAGTATCACGGAACAGCTGTTCTAAAACACCCTGTTTATTCGAGTGACTGACCAACCGCGGGCTAGATTGCGTCGCCACTTGGCGCAACACGCCGCGCGGCTAATGGCGGTCGACGGCATCACTAGCTTTGCCTTGGCCAAGCAGAAGGCCGCTCAGCAACTGGGGGTAAAAGATCCCCGCCGCTGGCCAGACAACCGCGAGGTCGAGCGAGCCTTAGCCGGATATCAACGCCTGTTCCAAGGCTCCGATCAAGAGGTCAAGCTCGCGCGCTTGAGGCAAGCCGCACTCGAAGCCATGCGCTTTTTGGCCGCGTTTCAACCCCGCCTGGTCGGCCCAGTGCTCAGCGGTACAGCAACCGAATGCTGCCCTGTGTGCGTACATGTATTCAGCGACACAGCGGAAGAGGTTGCTCTTGCCTTATCGGAGGTCGGGATCGCCTACCGCAGTGCAGACCGACGGCTGCGCATCGATCCCAAGCGATCGCAAAGCTACCCAGTCCATCGCTTTTTCGCCGGAGAGATCGCGTTTGAAATCATCGTGTTCCCGCTGAAAGGCCTGCGCCAAGCCCCGCTAAGCCCTGTGGACGGCCGACCCATGCCACGGGCGCATATCGGAGCGCTTGAGAAACTGCTCAGGGCAAGCACGGGGACACTGAACGCATCTAGCCTGGGAGTGATCGATCCCGGCCTTGCGTCGGGTTAGTGGCTCTGGCATCCTAGGAGCCTGTCAGACTTAGGATGAATCTACTACGGCGGTGGGAAATCGGTCCATTTTTCCGATCATTTTCGTTAAATAGAACGCGCTATTCGCCTCAAATGATCGAAAAACCGTCCTCGATTTCCCACTCGCCTCGCTACATCCGCTAAGGCCGACAGGCTCCTAGGCTCATTAAAGGAGTGTGAGAGCTTGTGAAAAAATCGTTGCGAGCGAAGGGAGGTCGCATTTCGCCGGAGCACAGGAGCGTTTCGCCGGGAGCGAAACGGCGCGCACGCCCCGCAGGGGCGAGTCCCAAGGATGGGACGAGCAACCGGAGTGTATAGTGAAACACCTGAGGATCCCGAGCACCGCCGAAATGCGAGATCCCGAGCGCAGCAGATTTTTTCACAAGCTCTGAGCGCCTTCTCTCCACGAAAAGGCTGTGGCCTAGATGCATGCAAGGTTTATCATGGTGGCGCGCGCCGGTTCCCCCGCGACGCGAAGTTGTGAACCCCGTCAGGCCCGGAAGGGAGCAGCGGCAGCAGCGGGTGCGGGCACCGGGGTGCAGCTGGTGCGGGCCGCCGCCTTCGCTTCGTTTTTTGAAGCATTCGAATGCCAACTTCCCAAGCGGCTCGCCGCTTTGTTTGGTTGCTGATGCATGAGCTACCTGGTATTAGCACGTAAATGGCGGCCACGGACATTTGAAGACTTGGTCGGGCAGTCCCACGTGGTACGCGCCTTACGCAATGCGCTTGAAAGCAAGCGGCTGCATCATGCCTATCTTTTCACCGGCACCCGAGGAGTGGGCAAGACGACCGCCGCCAGAATACTGGCAAAGTGTCTTAACTGCGAGGCGGGGATCAACCCAAGACCCTGTGGCGTTTGCGCATCCTGCCTAGAAATCGATCAGGGCCGGTTTATCGATCTCATTGAAGTGGATGCGGCATCGCGAACCAAGGTCGAGGAGACTCGGGACCTGCTCGATAACGTCCAGTACGCGCCAACGCGGGGCCGTTTTAAGGTATACCTGATCGACGAAGTACACATGTTTTCTAATCACAGCTTTAACGCGCTTCTTAAGACCCTGGAAGAACCGCCGCCGCACGTAAAGTTCCTGCTCGCCACGACCGATCCCAAAAAATTGCCGGTGACCGTATTGTCGCGTTGTTTGCAGTTTAATTTGAAACCCCTGACACCCAACCAAATCGAGCACCAGATAGAGAGGATCCTCTCAGAGGAAGGAATCGAAAGCGACCGTGAGTCACGACAACTGATCGCGAAAGCCGCGGATGGCAGTTTGCGCGACGGATTGAGCTTGCTGGACCAAGCGATCGCCTTCGGCAATGGCATCCTGCAAGGGAAAGAGGTAAGCGCCCTGCTCGGGATCATTGGGCGCGAGTGGATATGGGAGTTGCTGGAGCGGATCGCGTCTCAGGACGGCACAGGGATCCTGAAACTCGTAGAACAAATCGAGGACACCAGTCCTAACTACTTCGCGGTGCTGGGCGAGATCTTAGCAGAACTGCAGCAGGTCGCGATTTGGCAGATGGTTCCTGAGCTCGCCGAGGATCCAGACCGGGGAAGCGAACGGACAGCCAAACTGGCCACCGAATTGTCCCCCGAGCAATGCCAGCTCTTGTACCAAATCGCTTTAATCGGCCGACGCGACTTGGCTTATAATCCCGATCTCCCGGGTGGGTTCGAGATGGTGTTATTGCGGATGTTGGCGTTTCAGCAGCCGGAGGGAGTGTTGTCGGCGAGCGTGGAGCAGACACCGAGAAAGCGCCCAACTCGAGAGTTGGGGGGCGAAACACGGGACACGAGCGAGGAAGACTGGCAGCAGGTGATCGAGCAGCTCAAGGTGTCTGGACTGGTGCGGGAACTGGCGCAAAACTGCGTGCTCGCGCGGCGCGAGGGGAAGCTGTTCCAGCTACGGATATCCCCCCGGTATCTGCGCAGCGAGTCCACTGAAGCTCGGCTTGAAAAGGCCATGCAGCAGCGTTTCGGAGCCGATGTGCGGCTCGACATCGTTTCCGAGGAGGCGAACGGAAAAGAGACGCCCAATGCCAAGAAGGCGCGCGAAGCAGAAGAACGACAGCAGGCGGCGGAACGCGCGATAGAGCAGGATCCCAACGTTCGCCGTTTAGGCGAATTGTTCGGTGCGGAGGTGGTTCGAGGATCGGTACGCCCGGCAGGTGATCCGAAACCGTAATTAGGGCACTTCAGAAGTACCCAGCGATATAGGGAGTTGCCGCGCATTTTTCAAACAGGTAACTGTTTGAAAAATGGAGCGAAGCAAAAATCGCATTTTTTGCTTCGCGATTCGAAAAATTCCACGGATGGAATTTTTCTAAGTGGCCACTAGTCCTCGAAAGGCCACGGGCGACTTTCTCCATTTTTAGCACACCGCTTTGAGGAGGTAGGTTTCAATGAAAGTTGGGTTTGGAAATATTTTAAAACAGGCGCAGCAGATGCAGGAAAACCTCCAGAAGGCCCAGCAGGAACTGTCGAGCTTAGAGGTAACCGGTGAATCTGGCGGGGGCATGGTGAAAGTCGTGATGACGGGGCGCCACGACGTTAGACGAGTGATCATAGAAGCGCCCCTGCTGGACGAAGGGAAAGAGATGCTGGAGGACTTGGTCGCAGCCGCCGTTAACGACGCGAACCGGCGGGTGGAAGAAGTCGGCCGCGAGAAGATGGCCGGTATGGCCGCCGGCTTGAATCTCCCGCCTGGCTTGTTCAACCTAAACGCCTAACAGCAGCGACCGCTTTGATAGCGAGCTCTCTCGTCGAAAATCTCATCCGGGCGCTGCAAGCGATGCCAGGCATCGGGCCCAAATCGGCTCAGCGCATCGCATTTCACCTACTGCAGCACGGTCGCCCCGCGGCACGCCAGCTCTCGATAGCCCTGGCGGAAGCCAGCGAAAAAGTAGGATATTGCACCCAGTGCAATAATTTCAGCGATACAGCCTTGTGCTCGATCTGCACCAACGCCAGGCGCGATGCTGCGCTGCTCTGTGTCGTGGAGCATCCCCCCGACGTCAGCGCCATTGAACAGTCGGGCGATTATTGGGGGCTTTATTTTGTATTGATGGGGCATTTGTCACCCCTGGACGGTATCGGCCCGCGGGACATCGGGTTGGACAAACTGAAACAGCGGCTCACACAGGGAGAAGTCAGGGAGGTGATCCTAGCCACCGGCACCACCTCAGAGGGTGAAGCTACGGCGCATTTCATTCGCGAGATGACCCAGGGAACGCCGATCCGGGTGTCCCGCATCGCCTTTGGCATTCCCCTTGGAGGCGATCTGGAGTTGGTCGATAGCGGTACCTTAGCTCACGCGATCACACGCCGTCAGGAAATGTAGTGCTCCCGTGGTTTCCGCAGCGGGTAGCGGTTCCACCTCCCTCAACGCAGAATGGCCCTTTCGGAAAAAAACTTGATCTGGATTGATCTGGAGATGACGGGCCTTGACCCGGACAAAGACCGCATCCTCGAGATCGCCACCGTAGTCACCGCTAGTGACCTCCACGTGATCGCGCAAGGTCCCGTGCTCGCCATACGCCAGGAAGAAGTCCTCTTGGCGGCTATGGATGAGTGGAACAAGGAGCAGCACACCCGCTCCGGCTTACTCAAACGGGTTCGTGCAGGCCAAGTGAGCGACGCCCAAGCGGAGCAACGCACCCTGGATTTCCTGCGTCAACTGGTACCGGCCGGCAAGTCCCCGATGTGTGGTAATAGCATTTGTCTGGATCGGCGCTTCTTATACCGGTATATGCCGGAGTTGGAGCGGTATTTCCACTATAGGAACCTCGATGTCAGCACCATAAAGGAGCTGGCGGGTCGATGGGCACCGACCTTAGGCGAGTTCCAGAAGGAGTCCAGCCATCTCGCGCTGGATGACATTCTAGAATCGATCGGGGAGTTGCGTTATTTTCGCAACCATGTGTTCAAAATCTGAGCCCCACTTTAACTTTAGCCCACTCCCCGCGGCCCTTTATCGGGCCGAGGCGGTGCGTGAGCTGGACCGTTACGCCATCCAGACCTGTGGCATTCCTGGTTTTACCCTCATGCAGCGCGCCGGCGCGGCCGCCTTCGATCTGCTGCGGTCGTTGTGGCCAGGCGCGCAGCACCTCACGGTCTTATGCGGCATGGGAAACAACGGGGGGGACGGTTATGTGCTCGCCCGTTTAGCGGCCGGCGCAGGGCTCGCGGTAAGGGTCATGAGCATAGGCGATCCGGCACGTTTGCGTGGCGATGCCTCACTGGCTTGCCAAGCCCTCGCTGAACAAGGGATAACAGTGGCGTCTTTCGACGAAAGAGGGGAAAACACCGATGTGGTGGTGGATGCGCTGCTCGGCACGGGCTTGGATCGGGAGGTTGAGGGCCGTGTGCGCGACGCTATCCACTGGATCAACCGCTCAGGCGCTTCGGTTTTGGCCATCGATATCCCTTCGGGGCTGCATGCAGACACGGGCTGCACCCTGGGAGACGCCGTTCGCGCTGAGGCGACCGTAAGCTTCATCGGCCTGAAACAAGGCTTGTTCACCGGCCAGGGGCCGGATTGCTGTGGCCAGGTTTACTATCACGGTTTGAATGTACCGCGGGAGGTTTTTAGCGCCGCCTCACCCACGGCTATCCGCATCCAGCTTGAGGATTTTCAGTCGGCGCTGCGACCGCGCCAACGTTCGAGTCACAAAGGGGACTTCGGCCACGTGTTGGTGGTGGGCGGCGACATGGGCTTGTCGGGAGCGGTGAGGATGGCGGCTGAGGCGGCCGCCCGAGTCGGTGCTGGCCTGGTCAGCATTGCCACCCGAACCGCTCATGCTTCGGTCATTAATGCCACGCGGCCCGAGCTCATGTGCCACGGGGTGGAAGAAGTCGGTCAATTACGCGAGCTGACGATCCGAGCCGACGTGATCGCCATCGGCCCTGGCTTGGGGCGCTCTCCGTGGGCCCAAGCTCTGTTGGCCGTGGCCTTAGAAGGGCGCCACCCACTCGTGGTGGACGCCGATGCGCTAAACCTCATTGCTCATGAACCCTCTCAGCGGCGCAACTGGGTGTTAACGCCCCATCCGGGAGAAGCCGCACGCTTACTCGGTACACAGACCCAGGACATACAAGGCGATCGGTTCAACAGCGCATTGACCCTACAAACGCGCTACGGTGGGATCTGTGTGTTAAAAGGAACTGGCACCGTGGTGACAGATGGCGTGAACATGCCCGCGGTCTGCGCGCATGGAAATCCCGGCATGGCCAGTGGCGGCATGGGGGATGTGTTGACCGGCGTGATTGCGGGGTTTCTGGCCCAAGGCATGGAGACAGCGACCGCTGCCAAAGCAGGGGTTTGTGTGCACGCCAGCGCCGGCGATCTAGCCGCCCGCAAGGGAGAGCGCGGGCTGCTCGCTTGCGACTTAATGCCGTGGCTGCAGCGATTGGTTAATCCCCAAAGCGGAGTCGCTTCCTGGCAGCCTGTCGGACCTAGGGAACCGTAGCGAGGCGAGTGGAAAATCGAGGACAGATTTTCGATCATTTGAGGCGAATAGTGGTAACTATTTAACGAAAATGATCAACAATATGGACCGATTTCCCACCGCCGTAGTAGGTTTTTCCTAAGTCCCACAGGCTGCTAGCCGTGAGCGACACCGGCTCTACCCTAGAGCTGCTCATACCGGACGCAGCCGCTATGGAGCAACTGGGGAAACACTTGGCAGCCGCGCTAACGCCCGGGAAGTTGTTTCTCACCGGTGAATTGGGCATGGGGAAAACGACGCTGGTTCGCGGCTTCTTGCGTGCTAAAGGCTACCAGGGCCCAGTAAAAAGCCCGACCTACACCTTGATCGAGCCTTATTGTTTAGAGGGGCTCGATATCTATCACTTTGATCTCTATCGAATCGATTCGCCTGATGCGTTAGAGGCGTTGGGAGCGCGTGATTACTTCGGTCCCTCGAGCGTGTGTTTGGTGGAGTGGGCGGATCGTGCTGCCGCTTATTTGAGCATAGCGGATCTGTCGATCCACATTGAGCAAGGTGCTGATCAGCGCAAGGTTACCCTGCTTGCGCGTTCACCCGCAGGGCAAGACGGAATCGCGCGGGCTCATTCTGCTCAATCAAAGTGTCGAATGATCAAACAACTATAGTAGCCTTTTAAGATCCTATTGAAATTTCGTTTGCACCCGCCTCAAAATAGAGCTTCTAACGAATGGTTTTACGTGCAAAACGATGCGACTGCTGACGGCCATCTCCTGTCTCCTGTGCTGCGGCTACACATGGTCTGTGGACATTCAAGCCGTCCGGGTGCTGCCGTCTCCTGAAAGCACGCGGGTAGCGATGGACCTGAGCGCGGCGGTGGAATACCAGATCTTTACCCTTTCCGGCCCAGAGCGCGTGGTCGTGGACCTGCAAGACACCCACCTTCGCGCTACCCTGCCCCACTCCGGCTTGGGCGATTCCGTTGCCCAGCTGCGCGCTGGTATTCAGAAAGGCATCGATCTACGCATCGTGCTCGATGTCGTGCGGCGGCTTGAAGTCAAGAGCACGCTGTTACCAGCGAATCAGCAGCATGGGCCGCGTTTGGAATTAGAGCTTTTCCTTCAGGTTGGCGCTTTAGGCGACAGCGTGTCGACGCCACCCGAGCGGCATCGGCGCGACATCGTGATTGCCATCGACGCGGGGCATGGAGGAGAGGACCCAGGTGCGATAGGCCCCACTGGGGTCCAAGAGAAGCATGTCACACTGGCCATCGCCAAAAGACTGGCGAGGCTCGTCAATAAGGAGCGTGGCCTGCGGGCGGCCTTGATCCGCAACAGCGACCGTTACATCGGCTTGCGTGAGCGTTTTCAGAAAGCGCGTGAACACAAGGCCGATCTGTTCGTATCCATCCACGCCGATGCTTTTCGCGATCCCCGAGTCCGGGGTTCCTCGGTTTACGTGCTTTCACAGAAAGGGGCTAGCAACGAAGCGGCACGCTGGTTAGCGGAACAGGAAAACGCGGCCGACTTTATCGGCGAGATCTCCTTGCACAATAAAGATGAGGTTTTAAGATCGGTTTTACTGGATCTGTCGCAGACCGCGGCCATGGATGCCGGCATGGCCGCCGCACACAAGATGCTGCAATCACTGCAGCGGATAGGGCGTGTGCACAGGAGGCGAGTACAATATGCCTCCTTCGCGGTGCTGAAATCACCAGACATCCCGTCCGTGCTCATCGAGACCGCTTTCATTTCCAACCCCCATGAGGAACGACGCCTAAGCCATTCCTCCCATCGACAGCGCTTAGCGGAAGCAATGTTGCGCGGGATCCGGGATTATTTCACCGAACATCCTCCTCCGGATACCTTGATGGCTATGGGCAACTGAGCCGAGAGCTAATAGGGCCATGGTCCTCGGGCGCATCCAACGATTACCACCTCAGGTGATCAGCAAGATCGCCGCCGGTGAGGTCATCGAACGGCCTGCCTCCGTGGTGAAAGAACTGATCGAGAACAGCCTCGATGCCGGGGCGCGTTTGATCATCATCGACGTAGAGCGTGCGGGTGTTCGGTTGCTCCGGGTCCGTGACGACGGTTGCGGTATCCATCCCCATGATGTCGCGCTGGCTTTGGATCGTCACGCAACCAGCAAGATAAGCAAGGCCGAGCAACTGGAGCGCATTTTTACCCTTGGGTTTCGCGGTGAGGCGCTGTCGAGCATTGGTGCGGTGGCCAAGCTTACCTTAACCTCCCGTGCCAACGGGGAGACTCTCGGTGCTCGGTTCCAGGTGGATGGCGGTTTTGCGCAAGGGCCGATGGAGCCCACTCCCCACCCCTTGGGTACCACGGTAGAAGTGCGTGACCTATTTTATAACACCCCCGCCCGGCGTCGCTTCCTGTGCGGCGAACGCACAGAACTCCATCACCTGATCCAAACCGTTAAGCGATGTGCCTTAAGCCGATTCGAGGTGGGGTTCCGATTCGCCCACAGCCAGCGACAACTGCTCCGCTTGGCACCGGTACGCGATGAGTCTGGCCGAGCCGGGCGCATTGGTGCGATCTTGGGGAGGAATTTTCTCACACAGGCGCTATTGCTGGATGAGATCGCCACCGGTTTGCACCTATGGGGGTGGTTAGGCTTGCCAAAAACGGCGGGTCGTTACCCTGAGCCTCTGCAATATTTTTATCTAAACGGACGCAATATCCGCGACACACGGGTGAATCACGCTATCCGGCGGGCGTTTTCAGAACACCTGGAGCGGGACCAACACCCCGCTTATGCCCTTTACCTAGATCTCGATCCGGCAGAGGTGGACGTCAACGTGCACCCGAGTAAAAGAGAAGTTCGCTACCGCGATCCCCGGCCCGTGCACGATTTCATTTACGCAGCCGTGCACAGGGCGCTCTGTGGACCCGTCGTTTCACCCTTAGCCGCCGGTTCCGAAAATACGCTGAGATCCAAATCAACGCTTACCCATGCGGTCAGCGAGCCCGCTTGGGCAGAGCCGCCCCCGCACGATGATTCTTTGACTCGTTTGGCCATAATCGCACGGCGCGGGAGATTGGGAAGGGCCATCGGTTTAGTAAAGGGCCGCTTTCTTTTAGCGGAGAACGAACAAGGGCTGTTGATCATAGACACCACAAGAGGGAAGATTGCAATCTGCTATCAACAACTTACAGAAGAATCGCGGTCTCCGGACGGGATCAAGACCAGACCCTTGTTGATCCCCCAAGTGCTGGAGGTGGACGAGGCTTTGGCGCAACTGGCCGAGCGTTTCTCCGATCTGTTATTACAGATCGGGGTTGGGATCTCTCGTGTCGGAAAGCGCTCAGTGATGCTTCGATTCCTGCCTATCCAGGTCAAGGACCTCGAGTGGAGCAGGCTCCTTTTGTCCTTGCTAGACACCTTGTCGTGTTGGCACGCGAAGGATATCGCCGAGCTCAAAGAGCGGCTGTTGCGCCGGCTAAGCGAGCATGCTGGGAGCGTCGATCAAGGACTTAATGGACAACAGCAAATGAACACTTGGTTGCGCGAGTTCGAAGACTTGGAGCTTGCGGCCGCCATGGCGTCTCGCCAGATCGACCTGCAAGAACTGGCCTATTTGTGTGCTGGCTCAGAGGGAGAAGACACAGAGAGGCGCTCCCCCCAGAAGGCCAGAAGAGATGATCGCAGCCTTTAATCACCGTCCGATCTGCATCATGGGTCCGACCGGTGTGGGGAAAACCGCCCTGGCTCTGGAGCTCGCGAGGCGCTTGCCCGTGGCGATCATCAGCGTGGACTCCGCAATGGTTTATCGCGGGATGAATATCGGAACCGCGAAGCCTAGTTCCAAGGTGTTGGCCGAGATCCCCCACCGCTTGCTCGACATTTGTGAGCCGACCGAAATCTATTCCGCTGCTCGCTTTCGCAATGATGCCTTGAAGGAAATCGAACGCGCATTCCGGCAAGGGCTGATCCCCTTGCTCGTGGGCGGGACCGGACTATACTTCCGCGCCTTGGAGGACGGCTTATCCCTGTTGCCTGGTGCTGATCAGACGCTTAGAGAACGCTTAGCCGAGGAAGCAAGGCTCTGTGGTTGGCCGGGTTTACACGCGCGCCTGGCTCACATCGATCCGCCTGCAGCGGCTCGCATTCACCCCAACGACCCCCAGCGCATACAACGCGCTTTAGAGGTCTACGAGCTTTCTGGAAAGACCTTGTCGCAATGGTGCGCTGAGCCCTCACGACAAGCTTGTCCTTATTCCTTGACCAAGCTCGTATTGGCACCCGAGGACCGCGGGAAGTTGTACAAAGGGCTCGGGTTGCGATTTTTACGAATGTTAGAACGGGGATTACTCGATGAGGTGTGGGCGCTGCAAGAGCGAGGAACACTGCTTCGGAGCCACCCGGCCGCACGCATTGTCGGTTATCGGGAGGTGTTAGCGTTCTTCGATCGGGACTTGGACTATGATTCGATGAAAGAACAGGCTATTCTGTCCACCCGGCGGCTTGCGAAACGCCAGATCACGTGGTTCCGGGCTGAAACGGACGCATTGTGGATCGCCGCTGAGGGCCCCGCCGTGTTGGCCCGGGTCTTGAACTATGCGAACAAAAGCCCCACGCTCTTAGTCTGATTGGTTTATATTCTCAAGTCGGCTTCCAGGGCTTGGGAGTAACCGGATGGCTTGTACGCAACCGGGAGACGATGGTCATGCAAGATAAACAAAACAAGAAGGAGTTTAATCGAATGAGTAAGGGGCAGTCACTTCAGGAGCCGTTCCTAAATGCGCTGCGCAAGGAGCATGTCCCGGTCTCGGTCTACCTTGTTAACGGCATAAAGTTACAGGGACAGATCGAGTCGTTCGACCAGTTCGTGGTTTTGCTTCGAAATTCCGTCAGTCAAATGGTGTACAAACACGCGATCTCGACGATAGTGCCTTCTCGCAACATTAAATTACCTCGGACGGAAGACAGCACGAGCGACGACGATTGAACAAATCGCTGACGGTGCTCTCCTTCGTTCGCGACTCATCCTGCACGACGATTGCGTAGTCCATCGCCCAGCCCCGAACGCGCCATCATCGTCCACATCGTTCACAGGGGGGTGGATACAGACCACGATCTGCAAGAGTTTCGCGAGCTCGCATCCTCCGCCGGTGCGTTGGTCGTCAGTACCGTGACCGGATCGAGAAATATGCCTGATCCGCGCTCGTTCATCGGCGCCGGCAAGCTACAGGGATTGAACCTCGCGGTGCGCAGTACCGGTGTCGAGATCGTCCTTTTTAACCATGAGCTTACACCCGCGCAGCAGCGAAACCTAGAGAGCGCGCTGGGTTGCCGAGTGGTCGATAGAACGGGAGTTATCCTCGACATATTTGCCCAGAGAGCACGCTCGTTCGAGGGAAAGCTCCAGGTCGAGCTTGCCCAGTTACGATACCACTCGACGCGCTTGGTGCGGGGTTGGAGCCATCTAGAGCGACAGAAAGGCGGGATCGGTTTGCGTGGTCCGGGCGAAACCCAGCTTGAGACTGATCGCCGCTTAATCGCACGCCGCATAGAACAGATCGGGATCCGGCTTGAACGCGTCCGGAGCCAGCGCGGGCGGCAGAGGCTTTCGCGGCGCAAGGCCGCGACACGCGTGGTTTCGCTGGTGGGTTACACCAACGCGGGAAAGTCAACGCTTTTTAATCTTCTGACCGGCGCCGATGAATATGTGGCGGATCAGCCTTTCGCTACCCTTGATCCCAAGCTTAGGAAAGTTGAGATCGGGGGCACAGGGTTATTGGTGCTCAGCGACACCGTCGGATTCATACGTCGGTTGCCTCACGAGTTGGTAGCCGCATTCCGCGCGACACTGGAAGAGGCTCGCGAAGCGCAGTTGCTGCTGCATGTAATCGATGCCGGTGCCGACGATCGCTTGCAACGGGCGGAACAGGTTAGCCAGGTGTTGGAGCAGATCGGTGCAACCTCCCAACCGAGGATCGAGGTATACAACAAGATCGATCGCGTTGCCCGCATGCGCCCCAAATTGGAGACCCAAGGTCCGCTACCCCGGGTTTGGCTCTCGGCTCTGACCGGGGCAGGGGTGGATCTGCTCAAACGGGTGATGGCGGAACAATTGGGGCGGAACAATATCCGCCGGTGGCTTCGTCTGACCGGTGCCGCATCGAGACTGAGGGCTCGACTCTACGCAGCCGGGATGGTGCTCCAAGAAGAGATCGCCCAAGATGGCGCTTGGTTGTTAGACGTTGAGGGGTCGCGGCCCCAACTGACAAACATCACGCGTGAGAGCGGCGTGAGTTTCTATCCCCATAACGGGGCGAATGCCCTTGGCTCGGCCTACGGGATAGTGCAGCAGTAGTCCCAAGGGCCGATCTCGAGTTGCAGTGATCTACCAAGCCCCTTACAATTCTTAGGATGCTAAATGATTCTTCGCGAGGATAAGCTGAATGCCTTGGAATGAACCGGGTGGCAACGGGCAAAAAGACCCTTGGCGCCGGCCCGATAAAGAGAGCGGTCCACCGGACCTGGACGAAGTTGTGCGCAAGCTCCAAGAGACGTTGAAGGGGCTTTTCGGAGGGCGCCGCGGTGTCGGCACCCCCGGCACCGAGAAGAGAAGCGGTGGCCCAGCGAAGCCTGGGATCTGGATCATTGTCCTGTTTATCGCGGTCATATTATTGCTGTGGGAGATAGCCTACATCATTGAGCCGGCGCAACGGGGTGTAGTGCTACGCTTTGGTTCCTATGCGGCGACACTCGATCCCGGTCTAAATTTCCGCTTACCGCGTCCCATCGAGTATGTTACCAAGGTTGACGTCGATCAAATCCGCTCCGTACCACACAAAGCCACGATGTTGACCCAAGATGAAAACATCGTGGACTTGGAATTGGCCGTGCAATATCGCGTCAAAGACGTGACCCAATATTTGTTTAACGTCCGGGGGCCTGACGCGACGTTGCGCCAAGTCACCGAAAGCGCATTGCGCGACATGGTCGGGAACGGCAAAATGGATTTCGTGCTCACCGAAGGCCGGGCGGAGATCGCGGCAGGCACCAAGCAGCATATCCAATCCATATTGGATCAATATCAAGCGGGTTTGCTGGTGACCAGCGTGAACATGCAGCCGGCCAAGCCGCCGGAAGAGGTCAAACCGGCGTTCGACGACGCCATCAAGGCGCGCGAAGACGAACAGCGTTTGATCAACGAAGCCGAAGCCTATCGCAACGAAGTCCTTCCGAAGTCTCGCGGCGGGGCGGCACGAGTTTTAGCAGAAGCGAACGCCCATAAATTTAAGGTGATCGCAGAGGCGCAAGGCGAGGCAGATCGCTTCCAGCGGCTGCTGTCGGAGTACCAAAAGGCTCCGGAAGTGACCCGACAGCGCCTGTATTTAGATACAGTGGAATCAGTGTTATCGAAAACCAGTAAAGTGATCGTTAACACCAAGGGCGGAAATAACATCCTGTACCTACCATTAGACAAGCTGATGGAGCGCGGGACCCAGATTCGCTCATCAAACCCGGATCTCACGATGCCGGATACCATAAGCCCAACACCGGACGTCAGCAACAACAATCTAAGACAACGAGATATCCGATGATGAACGCTCCGACAGTCTTAATACCCCTAGCGGCTGTTGTTATAGTGGGTTATTTGTCCGCGTTCACCGTAGGAGAAACGGAGACCGCTATTTTGTTTAAGCTTGGCGAGATAAAGCGCGCCGATTTTGAACCCGGGCTGCATTTCAAGATCCCCTTGATCAACAACGTCAAAAAATTTGACGAACGGATATTGTCATTGGACTTCGAGCCCCAGCGGTTTCTTACCAAAGAGAAGAAGGACGTCATCGTCGATCTGTTCATCAAATGGCGCATTATGGACGTGGCGTCTTACTACAGAGCGACAGGAGGAGACGAGCGGCGTGCGGGCCTGCTGGTTTACCAAAGGATAAACGACTATCTGCGCGGGGAATTCGGCCGGCATACCGTCAAAGAAGTGGTTTCGGGTGAGCGTGGCGCGATCATGAGCCGTGTCACCGAGGCGGCTAAGGAGCAATCTAACGAGGTCGGCTTGGATGTCGTCGATGTGCGGATCAAACAAATCAATCTCCCAACGGAGGTGAGCTCGGCGGTCTATAACCGGATGCGTGCGGAACGCGAGCGATTTGCTAGAGATCTGCGATCCCGAGGCGCGGAGGCCGGTGAGCGGATCCGGGCAGATGCAGATAGGGAGCGTACTCAGATCTTAGCGGGGGCTTACCGCGACGCGCAAAAGACACGCGGGGAGGGAGACGCCAAAGCGACCGAGGTCTATGCCGGGGCCTTTGGCAAAGATCGGGAGTTCTATGCATTTTGGCGAAGTTTAGGCGCCTATCGGGAAGGCTTGAAGGGCAAGGAGGATCTACTGGTCTTAGAACCAGACTCAGAATTTTTTAGGTATTTCAATGCACCAGGCGGAGCGCAATCAAACGTATCCGACGCGGCTGGGGCAGAATAAGCTTCTTTGACGCATCTTCGGGCTTAAGCAGAGCGCGATCGCATAGACGCACCGTGGATGTTCAAACCCCGTCTAGGAGACTGTCGGACTTAGGATGAACCTACGACGGCGGTGGGAAATCGGTCCATTTTTCCGATCATTTTTGTTAAATGGGACTCGCTATTCGCCTCCAATGTTCGAAAAACTGTCCTCGACTCGCCCCGCTAGCATCCCCTAAGCCCGACAGGCTCCTAGGTCGCCGATAATTTTCATTCCGCTGCGATTATTCCCAAGCCCTCTCACATGGTGACACCTACAGACCGGTGGTTGTTACCGGCGGGCGTTGAAGAAATACTGCCCCCTTTGGGGGCGCATCTGGAACAATTGCGGCGCAAGATCCTGGATCTGTTCGATCACTGGGGATATGAGTTGGTTATTCCTCCACTCATTGAATATCTGGAGTCCCTACTTACGGGTTTGGGCACCGATCTGGATTTAGAGACGTTTAAGGTGACTGACCAGTTAACCGGCCGCCTTATGGGAATACGCGCGGATATCACACCGCAGATCGCGCGCATTGAAGCGCACCGTTTGCGCCGGGAAGCCCCTACCCGCTTGTGCTATTTAGGGCCGGTCTTGCGTACGCTCCCGCAAGGATCGAGTGGTTCCCGCAACCCGCTGCAGGTAGGGGCCGAGCTGTTTGGACATCGCGGACTCGAGAGCGATGTAGAGATCATCTGGTTAATGCTGGAGGTGCTCAAAGCCTCGAACCTCGCGCCTGTTTACGCGGACTTAGGCCATGTGGGGATCTTCAGGGGCTTAGTTAAGCAAGCAAGACTGAACGCGGAGCAGGAGATAGCGCTGTTCGAGCCGCTGCAGCGCAAGGATCGGAACGAGATTGCAGAGCACTTGTCGCATTGGCGGGTGAATCACGATGTTGCGGAAATGATCGCGGCTTTGGTGGATCACTATGGCGATGTTTCGGTTTTGGACCAAGCAGACAGCGCTTTGGCTAAAGCGGCACCCGAGGTAAAACATGCCTTGCATGAGCTCAAGCATGTATATCGAGCGGTACGGGATCGCACCTCGCACCCAAACTGGCATTTTGACCTCGCGGAATTGCGCGGATATCACTATCACACGGGGATCGTGTTTACCGCGTATCTGCCGGGCCAGGGGCAAGCGATAGCCCGGGGAGGACGGTATGACGACATCGGCCGCGTTTTTGGCCGCGCTCGGCCCGCAACCGGATTCAGCGCCGATCTCAAGCGCTTGGTATTGGAGGCAAAACCCTTGCCACGCAAGAGCATCCGTGCCCCATGGGGCGATGATCCCGACTTAACGGCGGCCGTGACCCAGTTGCGTATACAAGGCGAACGCGTGGTGTGGCGTCTCCCCGGCGGGGAAGATCAAACGATCGATTGTGAACAACGTTTGGAACGTTGCCACGGGCGGTGGGTCGTCACCGACGTTTAGAGGGGCCAACAAAACCCGTCCAGGAGTTTCTTAACACTGCGAGTACGAGCTGAAGATGAACGTCGTTGTGATCGGCACCCAGTGGGGAGACGAAGGCAAAGGCAAGATCGTCGATTTGCTGACTGAGCGCGCGCAAGTCGTCGTGCGCTTCCAGGGTGGACACAACGCGGGGCATACCGTAGTCATCGCTGGAAAAACCACTATCCTCCATCTGGTTCCCTCCGGGATCCTCCGTGCGGGTGTCATGTGCCTGATCGGCAACGGAGTCGTCGTCTCGCCGGCGGCTCTGGTCGAAGAGATCGAGACACTAGAACGGGACGGGATAAGACCGCGCGAGCGACTTCGCATCAGCGAGGCTTGCGCGCTTATATTGCCCCATCACATCGCTCTTGATAAGGCGCGAGAAGCGGCCCGCGGGAAAATGGCCATTGGCACAACGGGCCGCGGCATCGGTCCGGCGTACGAGGACAAAGTGGCGCGACGGGCCGTGCGCATGGGGGACCTGCGCCACCCGCAACGGTTTGCCGCTAAGCTAAGTGAAATCCTGGAGTTCCATAATTTTATCCTGCAGCATTACTATAAGTGCCCGAGTTTAGACCCTCAGCAGGTGTTGGAAGAAACACTGGTTCACGCGGAGCGCTTGTTACCCTTGACTGCCGACGTAACAGAGTTGCTGCACCAAAACCAGGAGCAGGAGCAAAGCATCTTGTTCGAAGGGGCTCAGGGTACACTACTGGACCTTGACCACGGGACTTATCCCTATGTGACGTCGTCCAATACCACAGCGGGGGGGGCGGCAACGGGCACCGGTGTCGGCCCCGGGGCATTCCATTACGTATTGGGGATCACTAAAGCGTATACGACACGGGTGGGTTCCGGGCCTTTTCCCACCGAGCTATCAGACGATTTAGGTGACTATTTAGCGAGCCGAGGCAAGGAACGAGGTGCGACGACCGGAAGGCTCCGGCGCTGCGGCTGGTTTGATGCGGTCGCATTACGGCGAGCCGGGCGGATAAACAGCCTCTCTGGCCTATGCATTACTAAGCTCGATGTGCTCGATGACTTAGAAAACATTCAGATCTGCGTCGGTTATCAACAACAGGGCAGATGGGTAACAACACTACCGTTCGGCGCCGAGGCCGTGGGCGATTGCGAACCCGTTTATGAAACGATGCCTGGGTGGAAAGGGTCGACCCTGGGACTAAGGGAGTACGCCGAACTGCCGGAGAACGCGAAGCGCTATCTGGGCCGCATAGCAGAAATAGCCGGGATCCCTATCGATATTATTTCTACCGGACCCGATCGCTTAGATACCATTGTCCTCCGTCATCCTTTTGATCACGCGCATGGCTAGTGCTCTGTCACCCTTATTTTGATGCATCTGAGCAGAGCCAGAAGACGCAGGGCAAGGCGCAGCGGCGCCGGCCTATTATCAAGCCGCTGCAACACCGCCCCGGGGCTTCTGGCTCCGCTCCCACAGGGCAAGCCGCCCCGCCGCCGGGCGCGTGGGAATTCTCGATCCGTACACCGAATTGAAGCCACAGAAGAATAAGGCGCTCGGGGGACCGGCGCTCGAAGCCCATGATTTGGCTTGTGTGCGCGGCGACCGAAGCTTGTTCAGTCAACTTCGCTTTACCTTGGAACTCGGTAGCGCTTTGATCGTGGAAGGGCGTAATGGCAGTGGCAAAACAAGCTTGCTGCGTATCGTCTGCGGGCTTTTGCGCGCGGACCATGGTGAAGTCCGCTGGCGGGGAGAGCTTATCCGCGAGGTGCGTGAGGAATACTACAAAGACCTAGCCTATATCGGCCATTTACATGGATTGAAAGGCGAGCTGACGCCATTGGAGAATCTCCGCGTGGCCCAAGCGCTCGCTGCCACAACTCCCCGCACATCCCCGGAAAAAGCACTGGCGCACATGGAGCTCGAGCCCTTTTCGCTCTTGCCCTGCCGCGATTTGTCACTCGGACAGCGCCGCCGGGTAGCGCTTGCTCGTTTGTTGATGTCTCCCGCGAGCTTATGGATCCTCGATGAACCCTTGGCTGGGATAGACCGCTTAGGTGTCGAGCGGGTGGAGGCGCTTTTTCGTGACCACCTCGACCTTGGGGGAGCCTTGATCCTATCCAGCCATCAACCCTTATCCTTGCAACAAACGGGGTTTAAGAGTTTGCACCTCGGATGAATGAATCGGGAATGTTCTCCGCGATGGGGGTGCTGATCAAACGCGACCTGATCCTCGCGTACCGGTGCCGTGCGGAGCTCGCGAACCCTGTGCTATTCTTTGCCGTGATCGCTGTTCTGTTTCCTCTTTCCGCGAACCCCGATGCGGAAACCCTAAAGCTACTCGGCCCCAGCGTTCTGTGGGTAGGAGCGCTGCTATCCACGGTATTATCGCTGGGTCCTCTGTTTCGCTCCGATTTTGATGACGGCGTCCTGGAGCAAATGCTAGTGAGCCCACACCCTCTGCCAGCCTTGGTCGTCGCTAAGGTGTCGGCCCATTGGCTGGTGACCGGTTTGCCCTTAATCGCGGTGTCGCCCGTGCTAGCCCTACTGCTTAACCTACCATCACAGGCTTTGCCTGTACTGCTCTTATCACTGGCTCTGGGCACACCCGTGCTCAGCTTCGTGGGGGCGATCGGAGTGGCGCTCACCGTGGGCCTACGCGGCGGTGGCATGTTACTGGCGTTGCTCGTGCTGCCCTTGTACGTTCCAGTATTGATATTCGGTGCCAGCGCGGTTCATGCCGCCGTATTCCAACTCGATCCGGGCGGACAGCTTTTTCTTTTGGGAGCGCTCCTGGCGCTGGCGGCGACCCTCGCCCCCTGGGCTATCGCTGGTGCGCTAACGCTCATCTCCGGGTAAGAACTCTTGCTATACGCAGTATACGGACTGGTTATTATATATAACTTATTATTTGTTCGCTATAATCGGTACGCATCGAAATAGGAAATGGGTTAGTAATATAGCGGGATTAGGAGCCGAATTTGAGGATCGCGTTGTTTCAGCCGACGGTACCACATTACCGCGCACCGCTCTTTGATCGGCTTGGAAGCGAGCCAGGGATAGAGTTAACGGTATTCGCCGAAGCCACGAAGGGGGGATTAAAGCAAGCAGCAGTTGGGACCCAGTATCGGTACGTCCATGCTCCTGTTCGTGAGCTTCAGATCGGGCGGCTGGATCTTCGCTTCCAGGGAAAGCAATTGGCGGAAACACGGAGCAAGGCGTACGACCTCATTATTCTTCCATGGGATGCGCATTATCTGAGCCTCGGACTGGCAATAACTAGAGGGCGCTTAAATAGGATCCCCGTGGTGTTATGGGGACACGGTTACTCAAAAAAACCAAGGCGCATTGGCGATTGGTTACGTAACACCTACGGGACAGCAGCAGATGGTGTGATCGTGTATAGTAAGAGTGTTGCGGAAATATTGGTGGAACGATCGAACTTCAAGAAAAAACGGGTGTTCGTCGCGCAAAACGCTATAGACCAAGCACCGATAAAAAGAGCGACCAGTTACTGGACACACGCACAGAAAGAGTTATTGTCGTTTCAAAAAAAATGGAATATCGTAGCGAATAAAACCGTCGTTTTCGTGTCGAGGCTTGAACCGGAGAACGAGGTGTCCCTGCTGCTTTACGCGTTGCGGCACGCCCGTCAACGCGATCCGGAGATAAAGCTTGTTGTCGTTGGAGACGGCAGTGACAAATCACGCCTCCAGACGATGGCGACCGGGTTAGGCGAACCTAATACCATCATCTTCACCGGAGCCATTTACGAGGAGCAACAGCTAGCACCGTGGATGCTTAGCGCGTGCTTGTTTTGCTATCCTACGAACATAGGGCTTAGCTTGATGCACGCATTTGGTTATGGACTTCCCGTAGTAACCAGTAATAACGTTGCGCAACACAATCCAGAGATTGAAGCCCTCGTTCACGGGGTCAATGGTTTGTTTTACGCCCAAGGAGATGTGGACGATATGACCGATAAATGGCTAAGGATAATGAACGACGAAACGCTTCGTCGGAACCTGTCCGCAAAGGCACTCTATCAAGTTGAACACCAATATACCTTAGATAAGATGGTCCAAGGATTTCGTGAGGTTTTTGCGTTCTACGGCGCGAGAATGAGGTAGAACACAGTGGAGCAAGCGGAGCCGGCGCTACAGTTGTCAAGGAAGCATAGTGCGCGCGCAATCGGCCGTTCGACCTGCCGGGAAAACGAAACGTCGGTTAATCGCACGAGGCGAGTCTCCCTGATATTTAGCGGTCTAGAAACGCCCATGCCAGACATTACCCCGAATCAAAAGCTTGCAATTGTGGAAAATGGGTTTTCTGGCCATACGCTTTCAGCGGCATACAGACGGGCGATTTGCGCACGTGCGCAAACACAGGCACGCCCAGCGAACTTGGGGTTATTGGAGCGCTCACCCAACGCAAGCACGAATAGCTGTAATGGAAGCTCTATGGGGGGGAATATGAAACCACGACACGTTATTTCAAGAGTTATTAGAAAGGCGTCTAAACCCATCTTTCGCGCCATAGGCAGAGACAGTATTACCTGTACAAAAGTCATGCCGCGTGATGATTTAAAAGAAATAGGAACAGCTTATGGAGGTTGGATTATCCCAGAGAGCCTACTTGATTCAAACTCTATTTGCTACTGTGTTGGTTGCGGGGAAGACATATCATTCGACCTGGGCTTGATTAATCAAATTGGTTGTCATGTGCTTGGGTTCGATCCGACACCACGAGCTATCGAATATGTTAGAGAGCATATTAGACAATACGAAAAATATCGTTTTTCCGAAGTCGGCATCTGGAATAAAGAAGATATTTTGAAGTTCTACGCCCCGCAAAACCCCGAACATGTATCTCACTCTTTACTCAATCTACAACAAACACAGGTTTATTTTGAGGCAAAGGTGAAACGACTAAGTGATATCATGCGAGAAAATAGCCACAAGAAACTAGATCTCCTTAAATTGGATGTAGAGGGTGCCGAATACAAAGTCATTAACTCCATAATTGAGGATAAGCTTGATATTAAGATTCTGTGTGTTGAATATGACGAATGCTTCCACCCATTAGATAACAACTACAGTAAAAGAATAAGAGAAGCTATTAGTACGATCATTCAAACGGGGTATTCATTGGTCTGCGCACAGGGAAACGGAAACTATACTTTCGTAAAAAATGCCGATGCAAGAACGAATTAACGTGGAGACAGAAGGACGTTGCTGTCATCATCCGTGATCGGTTAAAGCAAGACCACTGTGCCGATAAATTTCGTTTTCAATGTCTAGGAGTAGGCCGAATGCTGCTTGTTGAGGGCAAGGGCTTCGACGAACAGGAGTTACGTAAACGCAAACGATCGCGGTGAAGGACGAGCTTATGCAAGCTCACCGTTTAAGAACATCGCGTCGGGAGCTTGCTCGCGTTTCTCGCCGACGACCTGGGGGGGACGGGCTTGGTAGTTAATAATGGATCGGTCACCTTCGTTACGAATTCATAAAGGTGTTCGATTTCCCTACCCCTTCTGGTTCTACCCCTTAAGGCTCGTATGGGTGGTCGTGTGGGCGACCGTGTGGAAAGTCTGCTGGAAACGTTTTCGCTTGGGGCGACCGCTTATTCTGCGGCTTTTTGGGGCTACCGTGGATCTGCGTGCTGAGATCTCTGGGTCGGCAAAAATACAGTTTCCATGGTTGGTAAAGGCCGGCAGCTATATCGCGATAGGCCCTAGAGTCACTCTATACAACCTCGGCGGCATTGAGATAGGAGATCAGGTCATTATTTCCCAAGATGCCTATCTCTGCGGGGGTACGCATGATTATACGCTCCCAACCAGTCCGTTAGTAAAAAAGAAAATCAAGATAGGAAGTGGTGCCTGGATCGGTGCAGGCGCGTATATTGGTCCAGGTGTCACAATTGGTGAAGGTTCTGTTCTGGGTGCACGAGCAGTCGTTGTTAAAGACGTCGAAGCTTGGACGGTTGTAGCGGGCAATCCCGCAAGGGTTTTGAAAAGGAGAATTATTCGAAATTCATAGCTTAGGTACGTAAGCCGCGTAAAAGATACTGTCAATCAGGGATCAGAATACCCGGTAACGGCGTTTAATTTTGAACTGGGATTTGAGATTTCGCTGCTTGAAGCCGTGCATGCGCGGCTTTTCGAGAGTATAGATTGAGTAGGGGGACCGGTGTTGTGACCCCCCCTAGTGGTAAGCGACCAAAAAGTTTCTCGTGTCGCAATAATCGATAAACAGGCACATAGTGGGCAAGCCTTAGGCTTGCCCCGGCCATTTCTCTCCCCGTAGTGTGGCTTCGTAGAGATTGATCATCTGGGCCCCACACCGGTCCCAAGTGTATTTTTCGTAAACTAATTGACGGCCTCGTTCTCCCATCGACCGGAGGTGGGGATCCTCCATTGCCATCACCGTGGCCAAGGTTTCCGCCAGCGCCTCCGCGGTAGGCCGAACCCACCACCCACAGTCACGCTGGGACAGCTCTCTCCACGGGCTACTGGTAGTCGTGATTGCCGGAATTCCGGCAGCAAGGGCTTCAATCACCACGATACCAAAATTTTCCCAATCCGAGGGTAACACCAGAAGGTCGCTTCCTGCCAGTAACTCAGCCTTGTCCCTGCCGTATACCGGCCCTATCCAGAGTACCGAATCGCCGGGCGCATGAACAGCGAAGGCCGCGCGGCTTTGCGCCTCATACCCGGCGTCCGGCCCTGCAATTACTAGCCGCCATTCTTTAAAATCCCTGTTCACTCGACCCCAAGACATCGCTAAACGCTCTAGTCCCTTTTTCGGGTGCAACAGCGCGAGAACAACGATTCGGCGCCGGCCCCCGAGGACCGGAAAGCGCCTATCCACCGCCCTACGAGCTTGCTCAACCTCCAGACGGTACGCGTCGGCATCGACCCCGATGGGCACCACGGCAATAGGCCCATCAAGCCCGTACGATCTTATGTGTTCCGCCTCTGCCGTTGACGTAGCATGCAAACATGAAGCGGCTTTCAAATCCGCGTCCACGAACAACCGCGCCAGCAGAGCTTTGCGCACTGCGTTGCGTGCCAAGACCTGCGGATAAAGCTGCCCATGGGGGGAAATTATCAAGGGCTTGCCATGTCGGACAGCAGCACGGCGGACGGCACGGCTCAATACCGCGCGAAGGCCATGAATGTGGACTAAGTCCATGTTCGGGATAACTGAAGCGAGCCTCCGCGCTAGGCGTCTACTCCACCCGAGAGCCCGGGGACCGGTAGGAGTAGCGGTGACTATCTCCCCCCAAGAGGCATAAGTATCTATATCCAAGCCAACTTGGTCTTCGAGCCCGGCGATCGTCAGTTTAATCCCCGCTCGCGCCTGCTGCTCGGCCAAGCCCCAGAGATACGAGGCTACGCCCCCGCCACGCTTCGAGATCGTTGAAGTTGCGTGAAGAACATTCATTCAGCAATCATCTTCTAACGACCTTTACATTACTACACCCTTTAGGCAAGCAAAGGCTGCACTGCTACCGACTTAACGCTGAACTTCTTCCAGCGTGCTGTAGATCCTTTTTCGCAACCTCAACACAGAGCTGAAGCGCGTGCGTTAAGATGCCGTGGACCGAGCTATGCGCGCTGACCTTCTATCATCGGATCCCGATACAACAAAAAGCCGGGCAAGCCTAAAAGGCTAGGCTTGCCCGATATCTGCCTATGAATCCATTATTACGAGCCGAGAAACTCTTTGGTCGCTTGCCACCAGGGGAGGTTTTCATTCCATTGGTTACCAGCATTGTTAGCTCCCCATATTACAACACCAGCAGCGCCAACTTGCTTTATGGTTTTGAGCTGTAATGCGATAAAATCTTTGGGAACCGTCTGAAAGGCTAGCCCGTCATCGGCATTGGAGTGATATCGCGGGTTGATGTAGATATATATGGGCTTACCATTCCCCACCCGCTTGGCCTCATTTGCCGCACCGACGGCATACCGTACCCAGGCGGCTTGGTTAGCACTTACCGGATACAAGCTAGGGAAGAATGCGTCCACGCGATCGGCCAACGCTTGAGCCCGATCGTTTTTTGTTTGCCAGCTTTTGTACCGCGGGTCTGAAGAGGGTTGTTGCGTCGGCCAGTACCCGGACGTAGGCACCGTTCCATAGTAGCCAACCTTTGCCTTCGGCGCGGCGGACTTCACCCATTCCAATACCGTTATGAGTTTCTCCACCCTGCTCGCGACTTGAGCGTCGGAGCCTCCTCCTAATGACCAATGCTCAAGGTCTAGGACCAAAGGTCTCGTGTAGTCCTTATGCCCTATACCATTATAACCGTTTGCCACGTAGTTGATGACGCGGTCTTTTGATGGCAGAAGCTGGCGGTCTTGACCTTTGCTCCAGAAATTCTGCGCGTAGATCATGCGCAGATTTTTTGCACCATATTGCGAAAGGTCGGGTTGATTCCTGTAGTTCGTTTCGATATAGACATCGAACGCAAAGGCGAAAGATGCGGGAACAATTGCTAAGAAAAAAGCAAAAAAAACCGCATGGGCTTTAATCCTCATGATAACATCCCCCTTTTGGATGCTAAAGAAAGGCAATATTACGGGTAATGCTGAATCCGGCCGCAAGCGGTTCGAACAGCACTGCTCCCCGTATAAACTGGGTATATATACTGCTTATTCAAGAAGCGCGTGTCTACGTATACAGACACGAAAGCGCGGATAAAAACAAAAGGAGACTCTCCTCCTCATAATGCACCCCCCGATGCTATGAGCCGAGTACTTCTTTAGGGTAATGAATAGCTGGGCCAAGATCAAGCTTTGACCTACACTAGAGATCGCACCTCATAATATGTTTGCCTTTTTTAGTTACATTAAATGCCCGCTTTTATATGGACAACGGCGAGGCGTACAGCAATTAAATTAGGCGGATAATTCGTTTAGAGGCATTGTTTGAAAAAATACCAACCGCTCAAACTATTCGTGGAATCCGGAAAAAAAATGGCTCAGCTTATCAGCTGGTTGCAAGTGGGATTTTGATTTATGCGGTGTTTTAAATACACACGAATCGCCGCAGCGTCAATCAGTTTTATAAAGCGTCGACTGGCGAGTAGGCTTGTGATTGATCGCGATCCGGATCCTCGCAAAACGATATTTCTTGCAGGGACCGCGAGAAGCGCTACGACGTGGGTCTCAGATATCATCAATTACCGCAATGAGTATCGATACATTTTTGAGCCTTTCAACTCTCAGAAAGTACCTCTGGTAACGCCTTTCGGTTGGCGAAAATATTTGCGCCCGGATGAGCAAAACGATCAGTTATTGGATATCGCTCGCGTTATCTTGACCGGTAAGATCCAGAATGAATGGACAGAGCGATTTAACAAACGCTTTCGCTGTGATCAGCGGCTGATTATAGAAATTCGTGCTAATCTGTTTTTGAAATAGCTTAATAATAATGCCTCCTCCGCAGAATTTGTGGGTACTGATCTGAGGCGTATTTATGCATCTGATTCATTACTTGGAATAAAGTTACGTTCTATAGGTCCGAAATTTTGGGTATCAAAAAATCTGTTGGGCT
>JBOIEG010001287.1:0-6948 GCA_050740915.1 Gammaproteobacteria bacterium
GTAGAGATAGCCACGCACCACATAATGCCAGACCAGGCTGTTCGAACGCAGCAAGCGAAACGCCCAGCCCATCTCCTGACCGGAGAGATAGCCGCGATCCTGCATCGCCGTTTCGAGATGGCCGAGGCTCGCCTCATCGATAAACACATCGATGTCTCCCGGATGGGAGAAGTCGGCCAAGGCGGTCAAGAGCGAGGCGTGACCGATGGGGATCTCTCCGTCGCGCTTGAGCCAGGCTAGAAGCGCGGTGAGGAGGGTACCGCCGATGCAGTAGCCCACTGCATGGATCTGGGATGTGCCCGCGATCGCGCGCGTCACTTGGACCGCTTCCAGGACCCCGTGCAGCATGTAGTCATCGAACGTGGTGTCGCGCATCTCGGAGCTTGGGTTCTTCCAGCTGGTGATGAATACCGTAAATCCGTGCGACAGGAGGTAGCGCACGAGGCTCTTATCCGGATTCAGATCCAGGATGTAATATTTGTTGATCCAGGGGGCGACGATCAGGATCGGGATCTCGTGCACCCGCTTGGTCAGGGGTTCATACTGGATCAGCTCCAGGAGAGCGTTGCGAAACACCACCTCGCCCGGCGTGTTCGCGAGGTTCTTTCCCACGGCAAACGATCCGTCCTCCACCATGCGGATATCCCGCTTTTGGGCATCGGCCACAAAATTGTTGAATCCGTCGATGGTGCTCAATCCCCCGGTCACAAAGCAGCGAAACAGGGCGTGGGGATTGGTCCAGAAGAAGTTGGATGGGGACAGGAGATTGAGCGCCTGGCGTGTCCAGAACAAGGCCTTGCGCCGGGTCTTCCAAGGCAGATCGGGGGTTTCTTCGATGGTGTCTTTAAGCCAGCGGGTATGGGCCAGGTAATACTCCTTGAGCAGATCGAACCCCGGATGTTCGGTCCAGATCGCTTCCTGGAAGCGCTCGTCGAACGGCACCGCGGGCACAGCGTCGCAGACCTCGATCCCACACAGCCGCTGCCAGCCTTGCACCCACAGCCGCAGGTAATCGTCGCGCAGGTGTTCCATCCGTTGCAACAGAAAAGCGGGATTTTGTCCCCAGGCGTGATGGACCTCGCCAAACGCCTGTCCGATCCCCAAAGGGTCGCCGGACTTACCCCCGTTGGTAACGGTCGGAAGCATGGTTTGTCCTCTGGCCATTCATCTGGTCGTAGCCCTCGCGGTAAAACCCCTCCTCGGTCACGTCACCGACAAAGGGCTCACATTTAAGGCCGCTACCCGCAATGCGGGTGACCGCGCGGGCCGCCTCATGGACCGCTGGGCTACGGTCCACCAGCGCCATCACCTTCACCCCAAGCCCACCCAGCTCGCGTGCGACCGCCTCACCGATACCGCTCGCGGCCCCTGTGATCACGGCGATTTTTCCGTAGATGTCCATGCTGGTACCTCCCGCCTGCGCATCTTGGTTTGGAAGTGTTTTCAATAACGCGTCAAAGCTTATGCCATTCGCAACAAGACCGATTATCTGCCGCTTGTTCATAGTGTTAAATGGGGACGACACAAGAAGGCTCGCCCCACGACACGCGTTTATGCACCGCGGAGAGGCCACCTGGGCGGCGGATGGCGTAATTTGGTGCACGCGGTCTGGCAGCAGCCGCACCGCCTTTCGAACCGACCCGCAAGCTCAACAAAGATCTTAAAGGAGGGCGAGCAAGCTCACATTATCTCGCAATTCCGATCTACTGAGTCTGTCGCCCGACCTCTAGAGCCGCCCCGCGAGCCAAGCGACTGCCGTGTGGATGAAGATCTTGCGGCTTTGAATTTGGGTGAGCTCGTGCCCCTCGCCCGCGAAGAGCAGGTAGTTGACGGCAATGTTCCGCGCACGAGCTACCGCCACGACCTGCTCAGCCTCGCTGACCGGCACGTTCGAGTCGTTCTCGCCGTGCACGACGAACAGGGGGGCCCGCAGCACGTCGAAGCGATGGATCGGTGACAGCGCGCGCAGCAATTCGGCGTCGTGCACGGGGTGGCCGAATTTCGGATAGGCTGCCACCGCGATCCAGGGCTCGGTGTTAGCGTAAAAGGTGTGAAAGTCTGCAATGCCGCACACGTCGACCCCGGCCGCGAACAACGCCGGGTGGAACACGAGCGAGGCGAGCGTTAGATAACCCCCATACGACCTGCCGGCGCACGCGACTCGCCCGGGTGCTGCGACGCCGATGTCGATCAGGTACCGTACACACGCAACCACGTCGGCGATGGCACCCCAGCGCTTTTCGACGTTATCGGCGTTGACGAACGAGTGACCGAAGCCGGACGAGCCACGCACGTTCGGAGCAAAGACGGCGATCCCGCAGGCGGCGAGCTCTTGGAAGAGCGGATTGAAGACGGGACGTTCCTGTGACTCGGGGCCGCCGTGGAGGTAAATGACCGCTGGGCCCGGCGCGATCGACGATGACCGGGGTCGATAAAGCCAGCCGGTGATCTCGAGTCCATCGTCGGATCGTAGGCGCTCGAGGGTCGGGTACACCGATGGCGGCGTCCATGCGGGCGCCTGCGAGGTGACGCGCGTCCAGGAACGAAATTCCCGGTCCCACAGCCAGACGGCTCGCGGGTGCGTCGGGCCTTCCAGCGTCATGGCGAGCCAGCGTCCATCGCGCGAGAAGCTGCAATCGTGCGCCACTGGCTCGGGCAACAGCAGCGCTGCGCGTTCACCGGTCGTGAGATCCAAAAGCTCGCAATCGCTCCGGCCGGCACAGTTCCACAGCAATAGTGCCGTGGCACCATCCGCGGTCAAAACGATGTGCTCCAGCTCCGCGTCGGCACGCTCCGCCAACACCGTGGCTGTCTGCGGCGCATCGGGCGTTGCGAGTGTGACGGCGAAGAGGGCGTACATCTCCCGGCCCGCGTTGCTGCGGACGTAGGCAGTCCTGGCATCTGGCGACAGCCGTCCAAGGTCGGTTGAGCCGATGCCGCCGTCCTGCAGAAGCTGTTCCTCTTCGCGCATCGCGAGGTTCACGGCCCATACGGTTCGTGCCCCGCGCGGCCCGCGACGCACGAGTGCGAAGCGGTTCTCGCGGTCCAGATCGAGCACGATGGGCTGCCCGCCCGACGCGACGATCCTGCGGCGGCCGGTCGCTGCGTCCTCCAACTCGGCCACGCCCTCCGCGGCCCGCGCCGTCGTCCGTGCCGTCGCGAGCACGCCGGGTTCGTGCGTCCACGGACCGAGGAAGGCCGCTCCCTCTCGGGAGCCGGTAACCTCATGCAGATCGCGCCCATCCGGGCGCACGACCCACACTTGCGTCCGCGGCGAGCTGCCCGGCGCGAGGAGCACGGCCAGCCAGTCCCCGTCGACCGACCAATGCACTTGCTGCACGGGCTCGGGACCCGTGGCGAGGCAGATCTCCGTACCATCGCGCCGGCTATGAAGCCACACGCGCGGCGCGCCGTCGCGGTCGGAGACGTGGGCGATGAAGGCGCCGTTCGGGGATAACGAAGGTGACCAGGCACCGGTCGCGCTGGCGAGGTTGGACCGCCTCGCGAGTGGATGCCGCAGCTTGCGCCGGCCCACGGCAGCTTTTTTCAGCGCCCGCCCAATATCATCAGAGCTTCATCGTCTGCAGCCAGAGCTCGAGCAATCCGAGCTGCCACAATACGTTCGACCCCAAAGTCGACCTGGTCTCGTTCGGCGCCTCCAAGAGCTTGTGGACGTATTCGTCACGGAACAGTGACCGGTCGCGGGCCGCTTGGTTCGTCAGGGCCTCGCGCACCTTGTCCAGCAGCGGTCCCGAGAGGTGACGGATCCCGGGAACGGGGAAGTAGCCTTTAGGCCGATCGATAACCTCGGCAGGCAGCAGTGTGCGGGCGGCGTCCTTGAGCACGCCCTTGCCGCCGTGCGCGAGCTTCAGCTCCGGGGGGCACGCCGCGGCGAGTTCGACGAGTTCGTGATCGAGGAAGGGAACCCGGCCCTCCAAGCCCCACGCCATGGTCATGTTGTCGACCCGCTTCACCGGATCGTCGACGAGCATGATCGTGGTGTCCAGGCGTAACGCCGCGTCGAGCGCTGTCGCCGCGCCCGGTTGCGCGAAGTGCTCAGCCACAAACTGACGACTGACGTCCTCGAGCGCTAGGTATTCTGGTCTGAGGATCTCTGCCAGCACTCGGCGCGGCCGGTCGAAGAACACATCGGCGTAGGCGCGCAGAGCTTCCGTCCGGGGCACGTTCGAAAGCGGTGGATACCAGTCGTAGCCGGCGAAGATCTCGTCGGCGCCCTGCCCGGACTGCACGACCTTAACGTGCTTGGCGACTTCTTGGGAAAGCAGGAAGAACGCGACGTTGTCGTGGCTGATCATCGGCTCGCTCATCGCGGCGACGGCCGGGTCGACTGCCGGCAAGAGCCGCCAGTCCTCGATGCGGATCTGTCGGTGGTCCGTCCCGAACGCCTTGGCCACGATGTCCGAATGGAAGAACTCGTCCCCGCTCTCGCCGCCGGCGGCCTCGAAGCCAATGCTGAAGGTCATCAGCCCGCGTTGTCCCGACTCGGCGAGTAACGCGACGATGAGACTCGAGTCGAACCCGCCGGAGAGAAGCACCCCGATGGGGACGTCGGCGACCATGCGGCGCTCGACAGCGAGGCGCAGCTTGTCGAGCAAGCACTCCTGCCACTCGCTCGCCGACATCGGGGTGTCGGCTCTGGCGACCGAGGGCCGCCAGTACACGTGGTCGGTTTCATGGCCATCCGGCTGGACGACGCGCACCGTCGCCGGGGGGAACTTGCGCACTCCGTTGAGGATCGTGAGCGGTGCTGGCACCACGGAGTGGAAGGTCATATAGTGGTGCAGCGCGATGCGGTCGATCGACGTGTCGACGCCGCCGGCGGCGAGGAGCGCCGGCAAGGTGGACGCGAATCGCAGCCGCTTGCGTGTGCGTGCGACGTACAATGGCTTGATGCCCAGCCGGTCGCGTGCCATGACGATCCGACCGCTGTCCCGCTCGGCGACGACGAACGCGAACATACCGAGGAATCTCTCGACGCAGCCCGTACCCCAGCGGTGATAAGCCTTGAGAATCACCTCCGTATCCGAGGTGGAGAAGAACCGGTAACCGGCTGTTTCGAGCTCGGAACGGAGCTCGCGGTAGTTGTAGAGGCAACCGTTGAAGACGGTGGACAGCCCGAGCTCGCTGTCGACCATAGGTTGCTCGCCGGTGCAGCTCAGGTCGATGATCGTCAGTCGTCGGTGGGCGAGCGCCAAGGGTCCTCGCTGCCACACGCCGCAACCGTCCGGGCCGCGGTGCTGCAGGTGCCCGCTCATCTTCTCGACAGATGAAAGCTCCGCCGGCCGCCCGTCAAACCGCAATTCACCCGCAAAGCCGCACATTGCTGGTTCCTGTTGTCCCCCTAATCCCTTGACGCCGCTCCGGGTCTCATCGGAGCAGCCACGTGTCCTTCGCACCGCCGCCGCGCGAGGAGTTGACCACTAGGCTGCCGGACGGGGCGACGCGGGTCAGCGCGGCGGGTACCACGACCGGACTCGCGCCGTAATACACGAACACCCGCAGGTCGATGTGCCGTGGACGCAGCTTGCCGTCCTCGTACGTCGGGTGCGTGGACAGCGAGACCGTCTCCTGCGCAATCCACCGATCCGGTTGCTCTACGATGAGCAAGCGTGCGCGGGCGAGCTCCTCTTCGCTCGCCAGCGGACCGATCACTACGCCGAGGCCGCCGTACCCATCCACTGGCTTTACGACCAGTTTGTCGAGCCGTGCCAGCACCTGCGTTCGCTGCTCCGGGTCGGCGCAGTGGTACGTCGGAACCTGCTCGATCCGCGGCTGCTCGCCGAGGTAGTATTCGATGAACTTCGGCATGTAGCCATAGATCGCCTTGTCGTCAGCGACGCCGTTACCGAGCGCGTTGGCGAGCGTCAGCGTGCCCGCACGCACCGCTTGAACGAGCTGAGGCGCGAGCGGAAGCCCGTTGCCCGCCACCCGCTGCAGGAGCTGATCATCTATGCGCAAGTAGATGACATCGACGCGGCGCTGCCCAGACGCGCTGACGTGCCAGACGACGTCGTCCGCCACCAAGAGATCCGCTGGGACGACCAGCGGCACGCCCATTTCTTCGGTGAGCAGATGGTGCTCGAAGTAGGCGGAGTCCGCCGGCCCATCGCTGAGCAGGACGATGCTCGCCGGGTCGGCACCCGCCTTGAGGGGCGCGGACTCGTGGAGCGCCTGCCGCAGCAGCGCCGGGGCTTGCTCCGGGTCCAAGAGATCGACCAACGCGGTCAGCTCCGGAAAGACGCGGCGCAGCAGGCGTCGATTCTGAATCGCGTAGGCGACACCGGACGGCGAGCGGACGTTGTCCTCGAGCACAAACCAACGCTCCTCACCGTCGCGGACGATATCAATGCCGCACACTTGCGCCCGTCGCATGTTCGGCGGCGGAGCCGCACCCTCCGCGCGGTGGCCAGGCGAGCCGCTGACGAGTCCGCGAGGTAAAATCCCGTCGCGAAGGATCGCGGCCTCCCCGTAGATGTCATTTAAGAATGCGTCAAGGGCGCGGGCTCGCTGCGCGGCGCCGTCCCGCAACCGGCGCCACTCCTCACTCGTCAAGACGCGCGGCACGAGATCCACCGGAAAGGCGCTTGCCGCCTCGTCGCCGGTGCACCGGAAGACCACGCTCGCCGCAACCTTCTCTTGTTCGAGGAGCGCCTCGCGTTCCCGCAGCTCCGCTGGGCCCATCGCGCATAGCGATTCCAGCACTGTCGCGTGCGCCGGGCGAGGACGTCCATCCGGCAGCAGAGTCTCATCATAGCCGGCCAATGCGTAGCCCTCGATGATCGGCAGTGACGCCGACACGCCCACTGAGAGGCTGTGAAAAAACCTCCTGGGACAGGGGAATGATGAGAAGGGAGCTGGTAAAATAGCGGGAACACAACTGAAGCAACGGTATCCCTCATGGCAGACGAAGCATCCAGGGCTTTATTT
>JBOIEG010001288.1:0-3959 GCA_050740915.1 Gammaproteobacteria bacterium
AAATAAAGCCCTGGATGCTTCGTCTGCCATGAGGGATACCGTTGCTTCAGTTGTGTTCCCGCTATTTTACCAGCTCCCTTCTCATCATTCCCCTGTCCCAGGAGGTTTTTTCACAGCCTCTCAGTCCAACCGACCAGGCATCCTTGCGCTCGACTCGATCTATGGATGGGCCCTTCGATAAATCGCTTCCGTGCAATTTATCGAAGTGCCAATATAGACACCTGCCTTCAAGCAAGGGGGGCTTTTTGCTCGAAGTTAGGCTAACAAATAGGCAGCGGCGATGAATAAACCGAAACTCGAGAAACAACGTCCACGAATTGTCGTCGTGGGCGGTGGCGCGGGCGGCCTTGAGCTGGCCACTCGCCTCGGCCGAAAGCTCGGCAAGCGGCGCCACGCCGAGATCACCCTCATCGACTGCAGCCGCACCCACACCTGGAAGCCGCTGCTACACGAGGTCGCTGGCGGCACCCTCGATTCCCACGACGACGATCTTGAGTACCTGGCGCAGGCCCACGCCAAGCATTTCCGCTTCGTCCTCGGACGCATGGACGGCTTCGACCGCCGGCAACGACAGGTGCACCTGGCCGCCATGCTGAACCATAAGGGCGAGGAGGTCATGCCTCCCCGCGTTCACCCGTACGACATCCTGGTCATCGCCGTGGGCAGTGTTTGCAACGACTTCGGCGTGCCGGGGGTCGGGGAGCATTGCCTCTTCCTCGATACCACCGAGCAAGCGGAAGACTTCCAGAACCGGTTCATGGAAACCTATTTTCACGCCCACGCGCAAGGCGGTCCCAAGGGGCCCGGGGAGATGGATGTGGGGATCGTCGGCGGCGGTGCTACTGGCATCGAGCTCTCGGCCCAATTGCATCAGGCGACGCGGCTGCTGAGCGCCTATGGTCTGGACAAGGTCGAGCCCTCGGACATCAGGATCCATGTGATCGAGGCCTCGGAGCGCCTGCTGCCGGGATTGCCCGAGCATTTGTCCAAGGCCATCCACGCACAGCTCGCCAAGCTCGGGATCCAGATTCACCTCGACCAGCGGGTGATCGAAGTCACGGCCAACGGGTTCCAGACCCATACCGGGCGCTTCATACCCGCGGCGACGAAGGTCTGGGCGGCCGGCGTCAAGGCCCCAGATTTCCTGAAACGGATCGCCGATCTGGTGACCAACCCCATTAACCAGATCGTGGTCCGCCAGACCTTGCAAACCCACGCCGATGACGACGTATTCGGCATCGGCGATTGTGCCGCGTGTCCGTGGCCTGAGAAGAGCTCGACCGTACCGCCCCGCGCCCAATCCGCCCATCAACAGGCGAGCCTGGTGTTTCAGAACATCCGCCTCAAGCTCCAGGGCAAACCACTGCTCGATTTCCGCTATCGGGACTACGGTTCTCTGGTGGCGCTCGGCAAGTACAGCACGGTCGGAAACCTCATGAGCAATCTCCTCGGCAGCATCAGGATCGAGGGGCTGATCGCCCGCCTCGTGTATCTGTCGCTGTACAAGATGCACCAACTCGCGCTGTTCGGCCCGCTCCGCGTCGGTCTATTGATCATCGCCGCGTTCTTCCGCCGCAGACTGCGGCCGCGGATCAAGCTCCATTGAGAACCTCACGTCAGCGGCGGGCGTCAGATCAAGACAACACGCGGAGCGTGGTCGGAGACATCTTAGGAGACGTCTACGGCATGCCGGTACTCGCTTCGGCGACTCGGCTCGCTAGAACCCCTGAAAGGCGTTGCGCAGAGTCACGCCGTCCTTCATCGGCCGCTGGAAGGTCTTGCAGCTGGGGGAACGGTTGTGGACGCCTCGCTCTGCTGATGTGCTTCCACGAACCACAGCCACTTGTCGATCCCGCGCGAGATCCCGGTCAGGATATCGGCGCTGTCGTCGCCTTGGAGCTCGTTCATCTCTTCGATGCCGAGTCGGGCGGTGCGGCCAAACGCGGCGAGCGCTGAGGAGAGCGCCTCCACGTGCTCGTCGGCACCCTTGAGGACCAACGGATACACTTCCCGCACGGAACGCTCGGCCACCACTCGGGCGGTGCCCTCAGCGACCCCGCCGACCTGCACGATGCGCTCCGCGAGGAGATCCACATACTCCTCGGCTTCGTCGTTGATCTCGTCAAAAAGCTTGTGCAGGGCGATGAAGCTCGGACCCTTCACGTTCCAGTGGGCCTGCTTGCACTGGGTCTGGAGGTCGAGGCAATCGGTGAGCCGCTGGTTGACGCCGTGGCGAGAACAGACCGCGAGCCTGGGGACCGCATCCGCCGCGTCGGTCCCGATCGCTGTTTTTTCGGCGCATTCTATTTCAATTGCTCGTATAGCTTCTTTGCCTGCGCGCGCGCAGAAAACGCGTCTGCGGAATCGAGCAGACCTGCCAGCTCATTGCGTGCGCGCGCTTCGTTGCCCGCTTCAGCTAGGGCGACCGCTAAGTGATAGCGGATATCGCCAACCTTGGGGGCCTTGTGCGCTGCTTTTTCGAGCAGCTCAAGACCCCTCTCCAGCTTGCCCTGTTGCACCAGGATCCAGCCTAGCGTGTCCATCACCGCGGGGCTCTCGGGAGCTTGCTCATAAGCCCGCTGGGCGAGGTCCAAGCCTTTATTATCACCAGATTCATGGTAGAGCCAAGCCAAATTATTGAGGGCGAGCACATTCTGGGGCCGGGTGAGCAGTACGCGCTCGTACTCTGCGATCGCGAGGGCGGCTTCCCCATGGTGCTGGTGGGTCCCCGCGAGCTGCAGTCGTACGCCAGTGTCATTGGGGTGCTTTTTCAGCCACTGCTCAAGCACCGCATAAGCGCCTGCCCGATCCCCACTTTGCAATTTAGCCGCATGCAGTCTGATGGCCAGCAGAGTGCTGCTCTTCTCGCGAGCAAAAGCCGCCTCGTAACTCGCGACAGCCTCCTTAAACTTGCCCTCTATCGCCAGCGCTTGTCCGCGTAGGGCGTGCACCTGGGACGATTCGGGGTGTTTTTTGACCAAGCTGTCCGCGATAGCCATGGCTTTATCACTATGGCCTCCGCGCAGCTCGAGCCAAGCGAGAGCGATCTCTGCGCCAAGAAAATCAGCCTTGAGCTTAAGGCTGCGCTCAAGCGCCGCCCTTGCCAAATCGTCCTCCGCCAAGCGCCCGTAGGCTAAGGCAAGCTCAAAATGCGCTTGCGGCAACTCGGGCCGAAGTTGAACCAGCCGCTTTAAGCTCTCTTTAGCGGCGCTCGCATCACCAGCGCCAAGCCGAGAGCGCCCCAACAACAGCAACGCCTCGGGGTTTTCTGGGGCCAGCCCATGTGCTTCTTCAGTCACTTTTAGCGCGGGCTGGAACATTCTCTGCTGCAGGTAGTGGCGAGCGAGGATGAGCCGCGGTGACAAAGCCGAAAGATTGTGCTGGCGAGCTTCCTCTAGGCGATTCACGGTCTCTTTGGCATCCCCGCGATCAGCAGCGCGTTTCGCCAGGGCCACCAGCGCCCCGGCGTTATGCGGATCGCACTCCAGCACCTCCCGGTATCGCTTTTGTGCGGTATCGGAATGCCCCTCTTTCAGGTCAAGATTTGCCAGATTAAGCATCGCCGGGACGAACTTCGGATCTTTCTTGACCGCCTGTTGCCAATGTTTGCGTGCCGATTCGGTATCACTCTTCCCCAGCAGCGCGACGCCTATGATGTTGTCGGCAATAGGATTTCTCGGTTCTTTTTGCGCGAGCTGTTGGGCCGCCGCGATTGCCTTGTCATAGTCTTTGCGCTGCAAGTGCACGAGCACTAACAGCACATCAGCTCGGATGATCTTTTTATCTAGCTTAACCACCGACTCGAGCTCGCTGATCGCCTGTTCAGTGGCGCCGCTAGTGTAGTGTCCCTTAAATAACTTTACAGACTTTCCAGTGATTGCTATGGTCTCGCTCATGCCGAACACCCGCGTGGCGATCAAGTTGCAGCCGGCTGAACGCACGCCGCTGGAGACATGGGG
>JBOIEG010001289.1:0-1737 GCA_050740915.1 Gammaproteobacteria bacterium
TTGTCCATATATCCACAGCCAGAGCCTGTAGGACTTGCGTCAGAATCGTTGTTTTCCTCAGACGCCCTTAACTCCATGGGGTCTATCAAGTAGAAAACTACCCACAAATTTTGCTGAGGAGCCAATATAATAAACAAGACTCCCTGCAACGCCACGGTTGTATCAACCCGCCCGCGCGGTCCGTCTTCGGAGCGCAACGTCGGTCGGCCGATCGTGACTGCGATGACACGTGGTTTAAAATGTGCGTTATGCCTGCCACCGATCTAGGAAGATATGATTTACCAGTTCAGACGCATGGGCGAGAACTCACCGGCATCGAGGAAATTACGCACGTACCAATGGCGCGAAGCGTCCATGTACGGCACGAAGATCTCGGACAGATGTCCCTGGTAGAGCACGGGTCGCTGCCGCCCGTCGTCTTCGTATGTCACGGTGGAAATCACGAGACCCACGCGCTGGTCGAGACCGAGATGGAAGCGCTAGCGCTGCCAACCGATCTGATGACCTTCCATTTTGAACCCAGGTGCCAGCGGCTGTTGTACTTCGATCGGCGCCGAATTCGGCCGCTATAACTGATGTTAGAATAAGAAAATCTGGAGTCGCATTCCCACCGAAACTACGTATTTCGCGTTGAGACTCATCTACCTGTTTTTCGACACGCAGGATATCGATGAGACGAACAAGCGTATGCCAAATGTCCGCAATGGGAGGAACTCGAGGCGGCCCGTGACGAGGTGCTGAAATACGCGCCCGGCGTGTGAAGAGGGTCCGGCTACCGATGTGACAGAAGGCAAAGGCAAAAAATATTCTCTTGGTCCTCGGAGAAAGATGGAACGAGGACGTCAGACGGCAAGTGTTGTGTCTGCCCCGCCGTTGGACATTCTGTCTCCTCGTCGTCCCTGCGTTTGCAGCCGTCGCTTCGCTGGGTATTTCTTTTTAGGGATATCCCCTTGGCTCCAGTAGTCACAACATATAGTATGCCGGGGTATGAAAGTGTACCCGAAAACTCTGGCGGAGCTTGATCGTGAATTTGCGACAGAAGAGGCGGGTGCGAGATACCTTTTTCAGGTGCGCTGGCCCGATGGCTTTGTTTGTCCACGCTGTGGCGGTACGAAGGTCTGGGCTACGAAAAGAGGTCTGTCTACCTGCGCGGGGTGCCAATACCAGCTTTCGATCAAGGCGGGGACGATTTTTGAAGGATCGCAGTCGCCGCTGACGATGTGGTTTCGGGCGATTTGGTGGGTGAGCAGCCAGAAGAACGGAGCCAGTGCGAAGGGGCTTCAACGCATATTAGGGTTGGGCAGCTATGAGACGGCGTGGACATGGTTACATAAGCTGCGCAGGGCCATGGTCAGACCTGGACGAGATCGACTTGCGGGTGTGGTCGAAGTCGATGAGACCTATATTGGCGGAGAAAAACCTGGAAAACGCGGGCGTGGAGCCGAGGGCAAGGCCCTGGTGCTCATAGCAGCACAGATGGACGGCAAGCGCATCGGACGAATTCGGCTTCGGCGAGTAAGGGACGCTTCTGGGGCAAGCTTGAACCCGGCCATTCAGGAAGCCGTGGAACCGGGCAGCGTAGTTCGGAGCGACGGATGGGGTGGATACAACAACCTAGTGTAGTGTCCCTTAAATAACTTTACAGACTTTCCAGTGATTGCTATGGTCTCGCTCATGCCGAACACCCGCGTGGCGATCAAGTTGCAGCCGGCTGAACGCACGCCGCTGGAGACATGG
>JBOIEG010001290.1:0-4096 GCA_050740915.1 Gammaproteobacteria bacterium
AGCCCAACAGATTTTTTGATACCCAAAATTTCGGACCTATAGAACGTAACTTTATTCCAAGTAATGAATCAGATGCATAAATACGCCTCAGATCAGTACCCACAAATTCTGCGGAGGAGGCAAAAAAGAAATGATCGACCAGTGGGCATCCGACGCCCAACGGTCGCATGCTGCGACCGTTGGGCGATTATCCCGGAAATAGCCGCTCGCGGGGATCGCTGTGCTTGTCTAGGAGAATTTTCTGCTTAATACCGCTTCTGATTCCCCGCTCTTGAGTGACGACAAGACCATGATCATGGCGCCAAGGATGATGGTCAGGAAACCGATGATCTTGGCTAAGGGAAATGCTTCTCCAAAAACAAAATAACCGCTTATCATGTTGATCATGCGCTGGGTGACGGCGATCAGGGGAACGGTTACGGAGACATGACCGCGAGAGAACGCCAGTTGTAGGGAAACAAAACCCACCGCGCTGAACAGGGCCAAGACGAAAAAAGGCCACACCGTGACAAAAGCCACGATGCTATCGAGGGAGATGATGGAAAAGCGGCCGAGTTCACTCGCCACGAGATTAGTCGTGGTTTTCAGATAGGTTTCCACGCTACCGAAACAGACCCCGGCACAGAGGGCGAATAGGATCTCGTAGTTAAGGTTCTTGCTTTGAATGCTTCTGCTACCGACCAACAATAGCCCCAGGGCCGAGGCCATTGCGAGCAAGGTGGTCCATTTCAGCGCGGCCATATCCGTCAGCCCCCCGGTGCTAGGGTTCCTCACCAACAGGATAGTCGCGGTACCGAGGGTCACCGCGATGACCCCCAGCCATTGAGGGCGAGTCAAGTTCTCTTTTAAGAACATGAATCCGAGCAGCAGGGTAAAGATGTAGGCGAAGTTCAAGATCGGATAGACGATCGAGATATCGATGTCCGATTGGATCTGCACGACCAGGATATTCGCGCAGACACCGAGAAAAATCCCGAGCAGCCAGGTCCTGTTGCTGAGCACCGCTATGATCTTTTTGATCGTAGACAACGCGCGCAGATCCCCGCTGTGTTGCAGGGCGTATTTGCACAGCACGGCGCTTGCCCCGTGCAGGAAGCTGCAGAACAGGGTCAGTAAGACGTAAGCCTGTACCATTAGTCTTCTCCTCGGGAGGAAACCTTTCCCACGCGCTCAGAGCTTGTGAAAAAATCTGCTGCGCTCGGGATCTCGTGTTTCGGCGGTGCCCGGGATCCTCAGGTATTTCAATATACACTCCGGTTGCTCGTCTCATCCTTGAGACTCGCCCCTGGCGGGGCTTACGCGCCGTTTCGCTCCCGGCGAAACGCTCCTGCGCTCCGGCGAAATGCGACCTCCCTTCGCTCGCAACGATTTTTTCACAAGCTCTCAGTCCGAAGGCTCCCCGCCATCGTGCGCCTAAGGGACTCGTTCAGGCGCCGCTGCACCGGCCGCGAATGGAGGTAATGATCTCCTCCTTATCACGCGGGGAGCTTGCTCAGAGCCCGACCTTTGCTAGACGCCGGCAAATCTCGCTCGCCTGGTCATCACCCAGGGCGCATGCAACTTCTTGCGCCCACGAGGCTGGATCATCGCGGAATTTTAGCCGCCCCCTTGGCGCCTACGCCAAAGCCTTGCTCGCGACGCTCAGATCCCACAGCGCGGGCGAGTGGTAAAGGCGCGACAAGAAAAGCTCGCGCTCCAGCTCCATCTCCCGCGGCAGGTGGTCGCCGAAGCGGGCGAACAGCTCCTCTTGGTCGTTCGCCTCATGGCGCGCCGTTTCGCGATCGAGGTTCATGATCTGGTAGAACTTCTCCTTCGGGAACTCCAATCCCTTCCAGGTCAGCGCCTCGTACGTTGGCACCCATCCCAACGGGCTCTCGATAGCAGGGGCACGCCCACGGCAGCGCTCCACGATCCATTGCAGCGCACGCATGTTTTCCCCGAAACCCGGCCACAGGAACTTGCCGTTGCCATCCTTGCGGAACCAGTTGACCCGAAAGATATGAGGTGGCGTGGCCGCCCGCTCACGCCCTATTTTAAGCCAATGCTTCCAGTAGTCCGCCATGTTGTAGCCGCAGAACGGGAGCATGGCCATGGGATCACGGCGCATCGCGGCCTGCCCTACCGCCGCCGCGGTCGCCTCCGAGCCCATGGTGGCCGCTAGGTAGACGCCATGCTCCCAGTTATACGATTGAAACACCAACGGGAAATTCTTGCTTACCCGCCCCCCGAAGACAAAGGCGCTGATCGGCACCCCCTTGGGGTCTTGCCAGTTCGGATCGATGGAGGGGCATTGACCGGCAGGGGCGGTAAAGCGCGCATTGGGATGCGCGGCGGGGGTGCCTGTTCCCGGGGTCCAGTCGTTACCCTTCCAATCGATGAGGTGCGCCGGCGCCTCCGCGCTCATGCCCTCCCACCAGACATCCCTCTCGTCGGTTAGCGCGACGTTGGTGAAGATGCAGTTCTCCTTGAGGGTCAACATGGCATTGGGGTTGGACTCCATGGAGGTCCCGGGCGCAACCCCAAAGTAACCCGCTTCCGGATTGATGGCGTAGAATCGGCCATCCTCACCCGGTTTGATCCAGGCGATGTCATCACCGATGGTGGTGACCTTCCAGCCATCGAAGCCCTTGGGCGGGATCAGCATCGCGAAGTTGGTCTTGCCGCAGGCGCTGGGAAAGGCCGCTGTGACGTAGGTCTTATCGCCTTGGGGCGATTCCACCCCCAAGATCAACATGTGCTCGGCCAGCCAGCCCTCATCGCGCGCCATCACCGAGGCGATGCGCAGGGCAAAACACTTCTTGCCGAGCAGCGCGTTACCGCCATAACCGCTGCCATAGGACCAGATCTCGCGGGTCTCGGAGAAATGGCAAATGTACTTGGTTTCATTGCACGGCCAGGGCACATCTTCTTGCTGCGGCTCAAGCGGCGCCCCGATGGAGTGCATACAGGGGACGAACTCCCCGACGGACCCCAGCACATCCAGCGCGGCTTGGCCCATGCGGGTCATGATCCGCTGATTCACCGCCACATAGGCCGAATCGCTGAGCTGAACGCCGATATGCGAGATATGCGAGCCCAAAGGCCCCATGCTGAAAGGCACCACATACATCGTGCGCCCGCGCATGCAACCCGCAAACAAACCGTTCAGCTTTGCTTTCATCTCCGCAGGGGCCATCCAGTTGTTGGTGGGACCGGCCTGCTCTTGTTTCTCGCTGCAGATGAAGGTGCGGTCCTCCACCCGCGCCACATCGATCGGATGGGAGCGCGCGAGATAGCTGTTGGGGCGCTTTTCTGGGTTCAGCCGAATGAACGTTCCGCTCTCCACCAACTCCTCACAAAACCGCTGGTACTCCTGTTGCGAGCCGTCGCACCAATAGATCCGCTCGGGCTTGCAAAGGGCCGCCATTTCGTCGACCCAGCTCAGAAGCCGTTTATTCTTCGTTTTCTTGTTACCGTCGTGGGTGGTAGTCATGATAATGCCTCTTGTTTCTATCGTTTGAAGTAGAACGACCTATAGTCATTGGTCGTGCATTTTAAACCCAATTACTGAGCGGCGGCCATGCCCGCGGACAGGCCGTTTCGAACCCCTTCACCCTCCGCCGATCAACCGCGCGCTTTGAAACCCCGAAAGTGCGGTGCGTTGAGATCGTCAGGGCCTAAAGGAACTGACGCCAGATGAGCCGCACCTTACCAGATCTGCCATGGAATAACCTGTTGTCGCCCCTGTTGCGCTACAAGGACGAGAGTGTGAGGGAGCACTGTCCGTCAAGCGTAGTGGCCTTCGAGGCCGTCGACCTATCAGGAACCAGAACGCGCACATTCCATCATGGCCGGAGCCGATACCGTGCTCACGAACAGGCCGGATATATACGTGCAGTCTTCCTTTACACACCCTCATCGATCCTCACCTTGCAAACCGGGTGGAGTCCATATATACGGCTTGCGCTGATACCCCTAGCCAGCCTTGGGGCAATGAACGTTTCTATGCCAAGATTGAGCGCATGACGGGGCAACGGCGCGAGGCGAGGCCTAGGGGCCGGTCGCGGTTAGACGCTAATGTCAGGGGCAAGCCATCGCTCGGCAGGGAGAGCTGGCA
>JBOIEG010001291.1:0-4831 GCA_050740915.1 Gammaproteobacteria bacterium
AAATAAAGCCCTGGATGCTTCGTCTGCCATGAGGGATACCGTTGCTTCAGTTGTGTTCCCGCTATTTTACCAGCTCCCTTCTCATCATTCCCCTGTCCCAGGAGGTTTTTTCACAGCCTCTCAGGGGATGAGCCGGATCGAATCGGGTATCAAACCATAGCAACCGAGTACCGGAAAGGGGTCGCCGATTTTCGGGTGTTGAGAAATGGCATTGAATTTCTTATCCTTTGCTGATGGTGCGTTACGCTATAGGGGAGCATGCTGCGTTCGTGCAGCGGCTCGCGCACGACGCCCATTTTATAGGGGCAATACGGAGGGGACCTTTGCGCGCGACATGCTCGCGAAAGATCGACGCTTGTTTGATGGCAACCACATCGTGCTGGAGTTCTTTAGGGCCGTCATCTCGCGAGCGAAGGGCGCCGGGCTCTTCGATGCGCGATATTTCGCCGTTGAGACGACGCGGGTGAAGGAAAGGGGGGCGGATGAGTCAGGGATCCGATCACGTTCCTGCCGGCAATAGGCTTGAAGACTCAGAGCACGGAGAGTCGCGGGAGGAGGTACCCGCCCTTTTGAAGCCGACGGACGCCCACCTGCCGATCGCTTTTGTCGGGAGCTATCCACCGCGCCGATGCGGCATCGCCACCTTCACCCGCGATCTCTCCGCGGCGATCGGCGCCGCCAGCGATCGCGTGCTCCCAATGACCATCGCGGTGAGCGATCCGGGAGGTCAGTACGAGTATCCCGGTGAGGTCAAATACGAGATCCGGCAAGCGGTCAAGGCCGACTATGCCCGCGCGGCCGAGTTCGTCAACTACTCCGACGTGCGGCTCGTATCCATCCAGCACGAGCACGGCATCTTCGGCGGCGATGACGGCGCGTACATCCTCGACCTTCTAACGGCGCTACGCACGCCAACCATAGCGACGCTGCACACCGTCCTCAAGCGGCCGTCAGACTCGCAAAGAGCGATCATTCAGAAGATGTCCTGGCAGTGCGCGCGGCTCGTCGTGATGAGCAAGGTCGCGGCAGATCTGCTCGGCGCGTCGTACGGGGTGAACGAGCGAAAGATCCAGGTCATCCCGCACGGGATCCCCGAGATGGCACCTCGGGACCAGCAGCGGCTGAAGGCCAAGTTCGGTGTGTCGGGCCAACGGATGTTGCTGACGTTCGGGCTCCTGGGCCCCGACAAGGGGATCGAAACGATCATCCGCGCGCTGCCGGCGGTGATCGCGACGTTCCCCGATCTCGTTTACTTCGTCGTCGGCGCAACCCACCCCATGATCGTGCGCCGCCAGGGCGAGGCGTACCGGACCTCCCTCGAACGCGAGGCCGAGCGCCTCGGCGTCCGCGAACACGTGGTCTTCCGCGACCAGTTCGTCTCCAACGAAGAGCTCTGCAGCTATCTACAAGCCGCCGATCTCTATGTCAGCCCTTACCAGAACGAGGCGCAGGCCGTGAGCGGCGCGTTGTCTTACGCGATGGGGGCGGGAGCGGCCGTCGTATCGACGCCGTACTGGCACGCCCAGGAGCTCCTCTCGGCGGGACGCGGGCACCTGTTCCCGTTTGGGGATCACGGCGCCTTGAGCGCCGCTTTGCTCTCCCTGCTCGGCTCTCCCGCGGAGATCGAGCGCGTCCGACGCTCCGCCTTCGAGTTCACCCGGTCCATGGTGTGGCCGCGGATCGGAAAGGCGTACCTCGAGCTCGGGACCAAGGTGCTGGCAGAGGCGCCCACCCGATTGATGCCCATCCAGCCGACGCGCGCCAGCAGCCTACCCGAGCTGCGCCTCGATCACCTGATCCGGATGACCGACGACACCGGAGTGATCCAACACGCCACTTACAGCGTTCCCGCGAGGAACACCGGGTACTGCGTCGACGACAATGCGCGCGCTTTGATCGTCGCGCTGCGCGCGGACCGGCTGAGCGGCGCTCCGGAGGCGAAGGATCTCGTGACCACGTACCTCGGCTACCTGCACTGCGCCCAGAGCGAGGCGGGTGACTTCCAGAACCTGATGAGCTACGAGCGCACGATCGAGTCGGGTCCTGACTCGGAAGACTGCCTGGGTCGCGCCCTCTGGGCGCTGGGGACCACGGTCGAGCTCGCGACCGACGACGGCTGTAAGCTGCTGGCAAGGGAGATGCTCGAGCGCGCTCTGCCGAGGGCGATGGAGCTCGGCCTGCGCGGCACTGCGTCGACCATCCTCGGCCTGGCGAGCTTGGTCGCCGCGGAGCCGTCCGCCGACGCCGCTCGCAAGAGCCTGAGCGTCCTGGCCGACAAGCTGGTCCAGCGCTATCAGCAGGAGACCACCGATGACTGGCACTGGTTCGAGCCGACGCTGACCTACGACAACGCCATCCTCCCGCTCGCCCTCTTCAAAGCCTTCTCCGTGACGGGCGAGCGCGCGAGCTTGCGCGTGGCGCGCGAGTCGCTCGAGTTCCTCGAGAACGTCTGCTTCGGGGACGAGCACCTGGCGTTGGTGGGCAACGCCGGCTGGCACTGCCGCGGCGGCCAGAAGCCGCACGCCGACGAGCAGGCGATCGATGCTGCGGCCTTCGTGCTCGCCTTTCGGGGCGCCTACCTCGCGACCGGAGATCGTCAGTACCTCCGTCGCATGCGCAAATCGTTCGCGTGGTTCCTCGGCGTCAACCGCCTCGGGACGCCGCTGTACGACTCCGTGACCGCGGGCTGCCGGGATGGGCTCGAGGCCACTCAGGTCAACCAGAATCAAGGCGCCGAGAGCACGATCTGCTTTCTGCTATCGCTCCTGGAGATGCTCGAGCTTGCGGGTGAAGGCCTCGAGCATGCCGGCCGCTTCGAAGGGGCCGAGGCCTGAGCGCCTCCGAGCTCTGCGTCACACGAACCGCGCACACGTCTATACTTTCGATCGTGGAACAGCTCTCGCACCGTAGCTCCGGTTTGGCCGTCACACGAACCGCGCACACCCTGTTGCCCAACCCCCGGCGCGTGATCGCCAAGCCGTTCCTGCCGGGCCAGGAAATAATCCCCGGAGGCGACGCCCGTGCGGCGCTGCTCGTGGATCGCATCCTCACGATCCCGGAGCCCGAGGTCGCCTCGGTGCTCGCGGGCGTGATGGCGGACTTCTCGTCGCGCCACCGGGGGTTCGAGCACATCCTGCAGCGGCATTTCGAGCTGGTCGTGCACCACATCGCACCAGGGACCCATCTCAGTCACGAGCGGCGCCTGCTCATCGGCACGTACTTCACGCACGAGTATTCGGTCGAAGGCGCCGCGCTGTTCAACCCGTCGATGGTGCTCGCGCCCGACCAGACCAAGCTCCGACCCGGCCAGTGCCGGTTCGTGATGAGCCTCCGGGCCGTGGGCGAAGGCCACATTTCCTCCATCGAGTTCCGCTCCGGCACCCTCGACGCCGCGAGCGAGGTGACGCTCGACCCGGTGGGCTCGACGCTCGTCAGTGGGCGGCGCACCCCTCCGAGCAGCTACAACAAGCGGCAGTTCCGCGCCAAGCTGAACGAGCTCGGCGCCGGCAACGACATCGCCTGGAGCGTGCTCGCTCGGCTCTCGGAGCAGTTCACGCTCGATGATCTGGAGCGCGCGCTGGCGCTGCTGGAGGAGAACGGCCTTCCCCACGCGGTCAGCTTCGAGACCGTGAAGATCATCCGCGTCCTCGCCTCGTCCAACTACGTGACGAGCTTCCCCGTCGATTCAGAGATCTCTGAGCGGGTGATCTTCCCCGCCGGGCCGAACGAGACACGGGGAATGGAAGATGCCCGCTTCGTCCGCTTCCTCCAGGACGACGGGAGCGTGAAGTATTACGCCACCTACACCGCCTTCGACGGATACGAGATCCTGCCTCAGCTCATCGAGACGGAAGACTTCGTGTCCTTTACGATCTCGACCCTGAACGGCGCCGCGGCACAGAATAAGGGTATGGCGCTCTTCCCGCGTCGAATCGACGGCAAGTACGTGATGCTGTCACGAAAAGATCGCGAGAATCTTCACCTTGCGACCTCGAACGACGTGCGGTTCTGGAACGACGTCACCGAGCTCCACAAGCCATCCAAGCCATGGGAGCTCCTGCAGATCGGTAACTGCGGCTCGCCCCTCGAGACAGAAGCCGGGTGGCTCGTGCTCACGCACGGCGTGGGGCCGATGAGGCGTTACACCCTCAGCGCCCTGCTCCTCGACCTCGCCGATCCCCGGCGGGTGATCGGCCATCTACCGGTCCCGCTGCTGGCTCCGGACGAGACGGAGCGCGAGGGCTACGTCCCGAATGTCCTGTACTCTTGCGGCGGCCTCATTAACGGCGACGCGCTCGTTCTTCCCTACGGGTTCTCCGATCACGGGATCAACATCGCGCTCATCTCGGTGCCGGAGCTGCTGGCAAAGCTGCGGAGCTCCGCGGCTTGAACACGCTCTGGCCCGGCCCCTTCGAGTGCCCGAGGCTCCGATGGCGGGATCGCGTGCACACGCGCCACTCTTCCCCTCAATCCGCTATCGTAGATCATAGATATCCTCGTCTCCATCGATTTCTTGCCCAATTCGTTGCGCGCGGTCGATTTCGCCGCGTCGCGTAAGCCTCTGAGCTTTTTGCACAGCCGCCTGTGATCGAGCAGCTCGACGTCCTGGCGGCCAAGCTTCCGCGGTAGCTGGAGAACGATCCGCGGTTTTCCGCCCGGATCGCTTCAGCACGGGAAAGCCTCCGGGCTGGCAAAGGTGTTTGGATCTAGTGTAGTGTCCCTTAAATAACTTTACAGACTTTCCAGTGATTGCTATGGTCTCGCTCATGCCGAACACCAGCGTAGCGATCAAGTTGCAGCCGGCTGAACGCACGCCGCTGGAGACATGGGG
>JBOIEG010001292.1:0-1012 GCA_050740915.1 Gammaproteobacteria bacterium
AAATAAAGCCCTGGATGCTTCGTCTGCCATGAGGGATACCGTTGCTTCAGTTGTGTTCCCGCTATTTTACCAGCTCCCTTCTCATCATTCCCCTGTCCCAGGAGGTTTTTTCACAGCCTCTCAGGCGGCTTATCTCACAGACTCCTCTTTGATTCGTATTCCATCGGCATAGGTCGCTCCCTGGTAGGCCTCCACGGCTTTCCATACCCATTACGGTACCTCACCGGGCTATCTACCCCCGTTCGGCGCTCCGATTTCTCTCGCCCCAGAAACACGGTCACTTCCTCTTCAAGCAGATCTTGAAGATAACCTTGGATCTGATTCCGAACCCACCCCTCGAGGTTCTCCCACTTTATAACAATTCAGGTATCTATGCGTTTCCCGCCAGGTATCTAGGTCGACGCCACGCAGACATTTGATTTTTCAACTACAGCACTGTGGATAACCATCCTTTATGTGCACGTAAGTGTCAAAGTCGGGTCAATTGTGTTCCAGGCTCGTTATCCACTCCGGTTGAGAAAGTCGGGCTAAGCACGGAAAGTCTGGCCATGCTAGCGGCCAAGTGCCGTGTTGTTGTCAGACCTCGCCTCATCATGAGACTATGAATATCGACAACCTTCAAGGAAGAGCAACCCCTCGGGGACGATGGACGGAACGGTTCAGCCGGTGCCGGCGGGAAAGCCAGGCATAGGGATGTTGCCTGCTTAGCGCCCCGAGGATGGCCGCCCAGCGAGGCCGCAGCTAGCGAGGGCCCGAGGCGTACCGGGGACCCGTTGCTCTTCTTGATACAACGGGTGGACGGTACGTTGAGGATTGGACGGGTACCCATTGCTTGGCTGCGTGCAATGGGTGGACGAGAACGAAGCTGGAGGCCTCTTTCAACAGCCTGATGAGGAGGGATCTTTATGTTCGCTGGCGAATACCTATGCAAACTGGATGAGAAAGGCCGTTTTATCGTTCCCTCGCCCATGCGAGAGTGGCTGGAGACCGAGGGAAACGGCGTAGTGGTTTT
>JBOIEG010001293.1:0-8663 GCA_050740915.1 Gammaproteobacteria bacterium
GAGGACATCATCAAGAAGATCGAGCGGGCGCGGGTCAAGATGGAGCAGATCAAGCCCAGATCCACCCTGCCCCGAGGGAAGAAGAAGGCGGCTTAACTGTAAAGTTATTTAAGGGACACTACACTAGTTCGCCCATAGCAAAGCCACGGTCGGCGCAGCAGCTGTCGGACTGGAGCATGTCTTATACAACCTTGAAGGCCACGGCGTGAGTTGCGCGCTGCATCTCGCGGACCTGATGAATAACGATGTAAGCCGTGACAAGAGTAATTGCTGCTGTTACGGCACCAGACAAAGCGCTGATGATCTCTGGGGTCATGTCTAGTATTCTCCAGAAACGCTCGTCGGCTTGAGCACATAGTTATGCGTCACGCTCGACTCCGCGGAGCCATGCGGAAATTGGTTCACAGTGGCCGACGCGCACCATAGACGTGGAGACCTTAGGACCCGTCTTCACTACAAAGGCTCCAGTGTACCGAGGCAAGTTTAGCCACGGAGGTGGTGAAGGCCTCGGCCCCAGCGCCTTCGTTTGGTAAAAAAAGCTTCCGTCCGTGAAGACAACCGTCGCGATGCCCTTGTATCGGGCGTAGTCGAGCGCCCCCGTTTGGAAGCCACAGGTTGCGAACATCGTGGCCTTGTGTGCACGCACGTCCTGAAGTTTGGCCCAAAGGACAAGCACCTTCTCGCGATCGACAGGCCGGCTGTACCGCTTGCACTCAACGACAACCGTGATCGAAGCTCCACCTAAGATGCTAAAGCGTGCGACTGCATCAAACTCGTAGTCTCCGCCCGTGCCCTCCAGGTGTTCAAGGTGTCGAACGGAGAATTCCTCAATGGTCTCGCCAGAAGCTCTGAGCCACTCGACTACCTCGCGCTCGTAATCTTCTGGAGATGCCTCTACGGGAAGTGTCGGATTCCAAGGTGAGTCAGGATCTCGATCCATTGCGGTCGTCACGGGGAGCTACCCGGATGTGCCGCATAACGTTCCGCTTCACCAGCGCTCAACCAGCAAGCGAAGCGCCGCTGGATGAGCGTCCGTGTGCAAGCGGGAGTTAGGCATAGATATGGTCGCTAACTACTTGGTACCAGTTTGCCGTCGGATCGATTTCAGTTCTTCTGCAATGCGGTTCAGGGATCCAATACTTGGGTCGTAACGAACGCCCATTAAGCTTAGCGTTATGCCCTGCAGGAGCGAAGTAGGAACGTCCCAGCGTGTGGAATCACGACGCTTCAACTCAACGCCCGGTGCAGATAGATCAACATCGACAGATCCGGACTCGTAGTCGCTCGGCCACGGTGGAGTGTTATCCACGCTCAATTTCTCAATCGGATCCTAAATCGTGCCCACCCAAAACTCGCCTTCGTGGGCACCCCCGGCCAACACTCAAATAACCACTTCAAAATGAGAGAGTTATGTGGAGCGGGTGAAGGGACTCAAATCCACGTTCTCAGCTTGGGAAGCTGATATTCGAGTCCTAATATTTAAAATTTATTCCGGTGATGGTATTTATTTCTGACGGTATTTTGCGTAATGCTTAATGCACAGCCATTGAAGAAACAAGGACATAGAGGCTATTTCAAGCTACTTGGATCAGGACGGCGAATTAAAATCAGTGAAAAATTTACCTGATTTTCTGACTGAAGGGCTCATCATCGTCTCCATCGGCATCAATCCTTCGCTGCCGTCGGTGCGCAACGGCTATCCTTTCGCTAATCCGCGCAACCGGTTTTGGCGGGCGCTCAACGCCTCGAAACTGGTCGATGAGCCGCTCACGCCCGGCGTGGCGGCGGTCGAGCGGCTGCTGCGAAACCACCGCATCGGGTTCACCGACGTGGTAAAGAAACCGTCGGCACAGGCGGCGCAGCTCTCGGTCTCGGATTTCGAGCGCGAAGCGCCCCGGTTGCAGGACAAGCTGCTGCGCCTGCGTCCGCGCATAGCGTGGTTTCATGGAAAGACCGCGTTCGAGAAATACCTGCGTCATGCCGAAGGCCGGCGCCATACCGCCGCGTGGGGATTGCAGGACTTCCGCATCAGCGACACGATATGCTTCGTCACGCCTAATCCGAGCCCCGCCAACGCGGCATACTCGCTTGACGTGCTGATCAGCCACTACGACCGGCTCGCGGCCGTCCGTGTGCAAGTCCTGCAGAGGTGAGTTGTCCATGTGCCACGCCGAAACACCTAAATTCCCCAGTCTCGCCTTGTGCTTTCTCGCGACGGCGCTGTTCGTCGCGGCTTTGTGGTGGATCAAGGTGCTGGACAATTTTTCGGCTGGGATCTGTCGCTACTAGGCGTCTATCCGCACGAGCTGCGCGGGTTGATCGGCGTGCTCACGGCGCCGCTGATCCACGGGTCGTTCGCGCACCTGTTCGCAAACACAGCGCCGCTGCTGATGCTGGGCGCGACGCTGTTGTACGGCTATCCGCGTTCGCGTGGATCGTGGTCGCGGTCGTTTGGGTCGGCGCGGGCCTCGGCGCGTGGTTCACGGGGCGCGAGAGCTTTCATTTCGGCGCCAGCGGACTGACGCACGGCCTGATGTTCTACCTCTTTCTCGCCGGCGTGCTGCGCCGTGACCGGCTCTCGATCGTGCTGGCGATGCTCACGTTCTTTCTGTACGGCGGCATGGTATGGGGAATCTTCCCGAACGAGCCCGAGATTTCGTTCGAATCGCATTTCTGGGGCGCGATATCGGGAACTCCGTGCGCGCTCCTGCTGCGCAAAGTGGATCCGAAGCCTCCCGAGAAGCGATATTGGTGGGAGGACGAGCCGGCCGACGCCGCGGATCCGGTCATCGGTGACCAATGGCAGATCAAAGGTCCGCCGCAGCGCGAGGAGCTCGAGGATACCGGCGAGATCCCCATCGCCAGCGATGACAAGGAAGAAAAGTGGCATTGAAAGACAAGGGTACTTCGATTAATTCGGAGTGCCCGCCCTCACAGGGACGTGAGGACATGGGTCAATCACTCCTAAGTGATTGACCCATGGAGCAAAGCAAAAACCGCAGTTTTTGCTTTGCGATCCGATAAATTGCAAGGAAGCAATTTATCGAAGTGCCCGTAAGACGTTTGCCGCTGCGCACGCAGCGCTCATCCGAGAGCGTGTACAATACGCCGCTGCACGAACTCGGTTCGATCGCGCTCGCGAACGATGTCGCCCATGTGAAAGCGGAATTCGCCGGCTTCACGGTCGAGGAAGTAAAACTTGAGCGTCTGATCGATGGTGCGAAACGCGATCTGCTCCCAAGGGATTTCTTCTTGCTTAAACAAGCGCACCTCGAGCGTCTCTGCGCCGGCCGAGTAATCCAAGTCGAGCAGCTCGGCCCGGAACATCATATAGACTTGGTTGACATGGGGCAGATTGAAAAGTGCGTACAAATCGATGATGTCCACCCGTGCACACGCTTCCTCGTGGGTCTCGCGCAACGCCGCCTCCAGGACGGTTTCAGCATTTTCCATGAACCCAGCCGGCAAGGTCCACAGCCCGTATCGAGGTTCTATGCCCCGACGGCAGAGCAAAACGGAGTCCCCCCAGGCAGGGAGGCATCCGGTGACGATCTTAGGATTTTGATAATGGATCGTATGGCAGCATTCGCAAACAAAACGGGGCTGATTGTCGCCCTCCGGCACTTTCTTCACTACCGCCTCGCCACAGTTGCTGCAGTAATTCATCCTAAGCCTGGGAAATCGGCGGCTGCGCCGCTACCGTCATTTTCCACCCACACGACTGAGAGCTTGTGAAAAAATCTGCTGCGCTCGGTATCTCGCGTTCCGGCGGTGCTCGGGATCCCCAGGTATTTCACTATACACTCCGGTTGCTCGTCTCATCCCTGAAACTCGCCCCTTCGGGGCTTGCGCTCCGTTTCGCTCCCGGCGAAACGGTCCTGCGCTCCGGCGGAACGCGACCTCCCGTCGCTCGCGACGATTTTTTCACAAGCTCCGATTTGAAAACGGAGAAAAATGCATTTTCGAGGTCCCTTTGCAATGACACTCATTGTGACACACTCAACAGCGGAACGAGGGTAGGCCAAACGTTATCGAGGATCCTCGTTTGCGCCTCGGCTCGCGGATGGATCCCGTCGGATTGCATGAGCTCGGTTTGCGCGGCGATTCCTTGCAACAGGAAAGGGGCTAAGGTGACTTGGTATTCACTCGCCAGATCGGCATACACTTGCCTGAACTTTTCTGTATAAAGCGGCCCCAAATTGGGCAGCACGCGCATCGCGATTAAGAGAATTCGTGCCCCCGATTGCGCGAGTTGATCGAGAATATCTTGGAGGTTCGAGCGGATCTGCGCGATGGGAAGGCCCCGTAAGCCATCGTTACCACCCAATTCGATGATCGCGATCTGGGGGCGGTGCTGCTTAAGAAGAGCAGGCAGGCGCGCGAGCGCACCGTTTGTGGTCTGCCCGCTGATGCTGGTGTTGACGACGACATGCGGATAATTTTGCCATTGCAGTCGACGCTGGAGCTGCGTTACCCAACTGGATTCTGAGGCGATGCCATAACCGGCGCTCAGGCTGTCGCCCAACACCAGAACGATCGGGGCCTCCCCCCCACGGGCTAAAGCGGATACTAAAAACAGCAAAAATAGCAAGCATCGCACCATGGACAACGATCTTCTAATTCAGGCAAGGCGTCTGTGCACGCGCGTCCGAAGTCCCGCAGGAGAGATCACAATTCTGCATGATATCAGCTTTTGCATAGCGCGTTCCGAGGGGGTGGCCATCGTCGGAGCATCGGGCTCGGGGAAGTCCACCTTACTCGCGCTGTTGGCGGGTTTGGATACGCCCACCGCCGGACAAGTCATTTTCGATGGAACCGATCTGTCCGGCTTGGACGAAGACGGACGCGCTCTTGTTCGCCGCGGTCGCATCGGTTTCGTGTTCCAGTCCTTTCATCTGCTGCCGGGGCTCACCGCGCTCGAAAACGTGATCTTGCCGTTGGAGCTATCGGCCCATCCGGGTGCCAGGAAGCTCGCGGCGGCCGAACTGTCGGCGGTGGGATTGGGCGAGCGACTGGACCACTACCCTAATCAGCTTTCAGGCGGTGAACAACAGCGGGTTGCTATCGCGCGCGCTTTCGCGATCCGCCCGCAAGTCTTGTTCGCCGACGAACCCACGGGAAATCTGGACGCCGAAACCGGAGATCTTATCGCGGAGCTCTTGTTCCGTTTAAAGGATGACCACCAAACAACGCTGGTGTTGGTCACCCACGATAGCGCCTTGACCAAGCATTGTGACCGCACCCTGAAACTGGAACGAGGCCGATTGGCAGACAGCGCATGAGCAGCCTGCGCTTATCTTTGCTGATGCTGGGGCGCGACTGGCGCTCGGGGGAGATCCGCTTGATGGCCAGCGCGCTTGTGCTCGCGGTGGCCGCCGTTACCTCTGTTGCCTTTTTTGCGGACCGATTGCAACTGGCCATACGCCAACAGGCCAGTGTTCTGATCGCGGCGGATCTCGCCTTGACGTCGCATCAACCGCTGCCCAATCGCTTTCAAATCCGTGCCCGGGCGATGGGAATGGACACCGTCCGCACCATCAGCTTTCGCACCATGGCCGCCGTAGGCGAGGAGCTGGCGTTGGTCGAGCTCAAAGCCGTGGGCGAACACTACCCTCTTCGCGGATGGTTGGAAGTCGATAGCTCAATGGGAAAAGTAAACCGGATCCCCGCGCGAGGTACGGTCTGGTCGGAACGGCGGTTGTTAGTCGCCTTAGGGTTAAGCCTTTGGGATAGCATCGATCTGGGCCATGCCCGCTTCGTGATCGCGGAAACCTTGAGCTTTGAGCCGGACCGCGGAGGCGAGGTGTTTCACATCGCGCCACGCGTATTGATGAACATCGACGATGTACCCAATACGGGGCTCATCGTTGCCGGCAGCCGCGCCGATCACCGTCTCTTAATCGCAGGCCCAAGCGAAGCCATTCAAAGCTATCGCGCCTGGGCCAAAGAACAGATCGAAGGCGACCAAGAGCTTCTCAGCGTTCAGGACGCTCAACCACAGCTGCGGGCAACGGTAGAGCGCTCCGATCAATTTCTGGGCTTGGTCGCCCTCAGCAGCGTGTTGCTTGCTGGAGTGGCGATCGCCACCGCCGCGACGCGCTACGTCAGGCGCCACAGCAACCATTGCGCCATCATGCGCTGCTTTGGCAGCAGTCAGAGCGTGATCCTCCGCCTCCACTCCCTGAGCCTCTTGTCGCTCGGGCTAATGACAGGCCTCATCGGTTGCGCCCTGGGATGGCTCGCGCAATTGGCGCTGATTCGCCTGAGTCCGGGGATAGCCGTGGGCCCCCTGCCCACGGCTTCGCTCACCCCCTTGCTCACAGGGACCGCGACCGGCTTGATCCTTCTTCTTGGCTTTGCACTGCCCCCCTTGATGCAATTGCGCCACGTGCCCCCAAGCAGGGTATTGAGGCGCGACTTACCCGTCCCGACACATTCCAGCTACGCGCTCTATTTCAGTGCGGCCGTAGCGAGTGCGATGCTGATAGCCTGGCACGCGGGCACACTTAGCCTTGCCGCCTACGTAATGGCCGGCAGTCTCGCCACGGTGCTGGGGCTCGCGGTGTCGGCCTTAGCACTGGTGCGCCTGGTGAAGCGCTTGCAAACGCACCTAGGGGTGTCCTGGCGCTGGGGATTGGTTAACCTGGGAAGGCGCGCAGGCGCGAGCGTGATGCAATCGGTTGCCCTGGGTCTGGGTCTCATGGCGCTGCTGCTCCTTACCGTGGTTCGAACCGAGTTGCTGCGTGACTGGCGGATGAGCTTCCCACCTGATGCGCCTAATCAGTTCGTGATCAATTTGCAACCCCATGATCTCACCGAGGCCAGGCGATTTTTCCAGGAACGGAGGATGCCGGTACCTCATTTTTTCCCTCTAGTCCACGGCCGCTTGTTCGCGATTAACAAAACACCCGTAGATCCCGCTACATACGATAGCGATCGCGCCCGGCGGCTGGCGATGCGGGAGTTTCACTTGACCTGGGCGGAGAGGCTTCCCGCCGACAACCGCTTGGTCGCGGGGAAGTGGTGGCCGGGTTCCGGGCAATCGGCCCAATTTTCCGTAGAACAGGAAATAGCCGAAACCTTAGGGATCCGTTTAGGGGATACCCTCACCTTCCGCATCGAAGGGCAAGAGTTTTCCGCTCCGGTGCGCAGCCTACGTTCGGTTGACTGGGACACGTTTAATCCCAACTTTTTCGTCATCGCCTCGCCTGCAGCGTTGTCCGATACCCCTGAGACCTACATCATGAGCTTCTACCTGCCGGCGGAGCAAAACACCATCCTCGCCGGGTTTGTGCGCCGCTTTCCCAATGTCACCGTGTTGGATATCGCCGCACTGCTACAGCAACTGCGCACAATCGTCGACCGCGTCGCGCACGGATTGCAGTTCGTTTTTGCCTTTACCCTGGGGGCGGGTTTTTTGATCCTCTTTGCCGCGATTCACGCCACCCAAGATGAGCGCCGCTATGAAAGCGGTATGCTACGCACTCTGGGGGCCAGCTCAGGCGTGATCGTTCGCGGGCTTGTTGCGGAGTTCTTGAGCTTAGGGATCATCGCCGGATTGGTCGCTACTTTGGGAGCCTCGGCCGTCAGCTTTTATCTCGCCGAGTACGTATTCGACATGGCTTATCGCTTCAACCCTTGGGTGTTTGCCTTAGGCGTAGGGGGCGGAGGTTTGGGGGTCGCCATGGCGGGTGTGCTGGGAGCTAAGGACGCGCTCAAGGCGCCTCCGATTGCGACCCTGCGCGGTTTGTCATGATGTTGAACAGCGTGCTTTTCTCAGTGATACACGAGTCGGAGGCGTTGCCGGAGGTGTTCGATGGCAAGGGGGAGAGCGAAAGGCGGTTGAGTACGAAGCCAAGCGTGCCCGCCTTTAGCAGCAGATTGGGCGGCTGCAGGTGGAAGTGGACTGGCTTAAAAAAAGACGAGACATTTCGGATAAGTGTGCAAGAGAAGTGCGGCTGCATGGAGCCCGAGCACCCGCAGTGAAGCATCTGTCGGCCGTGTGCTTTGCTTGGGCTGCCGAGAGCGCGTTACTACCGGTCTAATGTCGGGCATGCCGGAGTCGGAGGAGAACCTCACGCTGATGCGGCTGATGGACGAGGAGTACACGCGGCATCCGTTCTATGGCAGTCGCAAGATGCGCGATTCCCTGCGCCGTCAGGGTCATGAGGTCAATCGCAAGCGGGTCAGCGCGTGATGCAGCGGATGGGATGCGTCTCCATCGCCCCCAAACCCAATACCCGCTTACCGTGCAAAGAGCATCGGGTTTATCCCTATCTGCTTCGGGGGTTGGTGTGCCACCTCCCTTGAGCTGGCGTACCGTGGGCGGCAGAGCCACGCCCACCGCCTGGAACACTTTGCCGCAAGTCCCTTTGGTCTCAGAGCGACCTTCTACCGTTCTCCACATTCCGTCGCATGCTCTATACATAGCGACTTAAATAATGGCGCATAGTCGTGCCAATTGTTTATTTGGCCTTGCCCAGAGTCTGAAGCGCTCGGACACGGCATTCATGATGTCGTCGAGGGTTGGGAAGTACCGATTGTGGGTGGCCCAAACGGCGCGCAAGCTTCCAGACCCGTTCGATGGGATTGAGGTCTGGACTGTATGGCGGTAAGAACAATAGCGTGAGCCGTTTGCGCCGCTGGTTCAACCACGGTTGGAG
>JBOIEG010001294.1:0-1560 GCA_050740915.1 Gammaproteobacteria bacterium
AGCAGGTAGGGTGTGTCACGATCGCATTGACGGAAGTGGCTCATGCACGCTCGCTCATTGAATCCATTGCCGATCCGATCGGTTTGCACATCAAAAGTTCCGCCTTAAGTCCGACAGGCTCCTAGTATAGATGGGCCTCGGCAACAGTCCTCGCTCGCTATTCTTGGTGAGACCGTGATCGCGATCCCAGTAAACCAACAAGTCAGCGGCTCGTCCCTTTGCCCTTTTTGCCGGCAGCGCACCCTCTTGCCCGACACCTCCGAAAACCGACCGACGACCTCCATCGCGTTCTATGAAACCCTACCTCACTAGGCTTTCCCACCGCCCGTCAAGTCGGTTCCATGCCATGGCTTGCCACCGACTCGCAAACAAGTCACAATAATTTGGATAATTTGGTTCAGTTTCTTATACTTCACGAGGAGTTTGTCGACGCGGCAATCGAGTTCCTAACCAATTGTGGTAGCCATGCAGACAAAGGCCGCGCGCCCGCTCGGCACATTCGCCAATGCCTCGCCTTTAGGAGCCAGGTGGGGAACTTCATGGAAAGGGCGCGCTGCAGGAATGCCGGTAAGAAACGCTTCGGGCAGGGTAATAACGTCGACCGCGCCCGCCCACATATCTTCCATCGCGATTATTGGCCGTTGAAGCTGATTCACAAAGGGGTTACACGCTTCTTTGAAGAACACGCGTCCTCGCTCCACGGCAAGCAGGTGGTTGACCTGGGCTCCGGCGAATCGCCTTACGTGCGCCTCGCCGCCGTCGGCGACGCGCGCCTCATCGCCACCGACATCAACCCCACCGATCCGTCCGTCATTGCGATCGACCCTGCCACGGGCCGCACCCCTTTGGATGACGCAAGCATCGACGCCGTGATCAGCACCCAGGTGCTCGAGCATGTTCCTGATGTGCAGGGTTACCTGCGCGAAGCGTTCCGGCTTCTAAAGCCGGGAGGCATATTTTTCTGCTCCACGCACGGCGCGTTCATCCTCCATCGCCATCCGACCGATTTTCGGCGATGGACGATCGACGGACTAAAGTATGAACTGGAACAGGCAGGTTTCTTCGTCGATCGCATAGAGCCCCGTCTCGGCATTCTCGCGATGTCAACCCATCTGCGTTCCATCACCTTTGGCGGTATCACGCGCCGCATCCCGATGACAGGCTGGCTGCGCCCGATCATTTACTTGCTGTTCAACATCCGCATGGCGATAGAAGAATGGCTCACCCCGCGATCCGTCATGGAATCCCATCCTGAACTGCTCTTCGCCACCGCCTGCAAGCCTGGAGAGGGCCGCCCATGAACCCGCTCGGCAGATTGGCGCTGGCCTGCCGCCTCCGGAGCATCTGCGTGACCGGCAATCGACGAGCATCGGATCACGGAACAGCAATGGATATGTCACTGTGACGCCGACTGGTCGTGATCATCGGCAACACGGCTGAGAGGCTGTGAAAAAACCTCCTGGGACAGGGGAATGATGAGAAGGGAGCTGGTAAAATAGCGGGAACACAACTGAAGCAACGGTATCCCTCATGGCAGACGAAGCATCCAGGGCTTTATTT
>JBOIEG010001295.1:0-14717 GCA_050740915.1 Gammaproteobacteria bacterium
GCTCGGGATCTCGCGTTCCGGCGGTGCTCGGAATCCTCATGTATTTCAATATACACTGCGGTTCCTGCGCTCCGGCGGAACGCGACCTTCCTTCGCTCGCGACGGTTTTTTCACAAACTCTCAGTCAGAAAATATCGGCGTTCAAGAGCATGGTTGAAAACACCATTATGAAACACGCCCGGTTCGCGGAACAGCCCTGCTACGGAACCGCAAACCAAATAGGCCTCTGTGGGGTGCAAGTCTCCACTCGAGGGGTTCACCCGCAAGGACCAGGGAGGAGTACGTTGTGCTTGCTTCCACGCCGAGATGGCGAGGCTGTCGTAAAAGAAGCGAGATAGGTTCTCGAGATCGAGGGGGGCGGCGGGAATAGCCCCGGCCTCGAATAACTCATCGTAATAAGGTCTCTTGCTAACGGGAGGGTGCATCAGCGGGAGGAGAGGCGCACCCTCGTAGAGCCGAAACGGTTTCGGCTGCTGCGCCCAGTCCAAATAACCTAGAGAACGCGCGTAGCGATGTACGTGGTGTTTGCTGCGTCGGTGATAATCCAGCACGCGCTGAACGGTATCGTCAGGCGTCACGCCGCTCATCTCTTAGCTTGGGATGAGTGCTTGGCCCATGTTGCGCCTAAGTGGAGTGACCAGCGCCGGCTGTGGTCTTTCAACGCGATGGGGGGAACGTCCCTATACACTGCCCCATTTGAACACGCCCACCGGGCAACAACGCGTCGGACCAGCGTACCGCTCCCTGTTTGAACAGCAGGATCACGGTCGACCCCATGTTAAACCGCCCGAGCTCTGCACCTTTGTCCAACTGCACGGTATCCCCTTCATAACGCCAACGTCGAATTGTGCGCGTGCGCGCGGGCGTAACCGCGCCGTGCCAGACTGTGTCCATGGACCCGACGAAGATCGCACCGACCATGATCAGCGCCATCAAGCCCGCGTCCGTGTCAAACAAGCTCACGATGCGCTCGTTTCGTGCAAACAAGTCGTTGACGACACGCACCGAACGCGGGTTGACCGCGAACAAGTGACCGGGTATGTAGGTCATCCCGCGCAGGCGACCGCCGACGGGCATGTGAACACGGTGATAGTCCCTTGGTGAAAGATATAGGGTGGTGAAGCTCCCCTGGCGAAAGTGTTCCGCGAGCTCGGGATCGTCCCCCAGGAGTTGCGAAAGTGTGAAGCGCTTACCCTTGGCTTGGGTAATAGCGTGGTCCTGGATGTCGCCTATTTCACTGACCCACCCGTCGACCGGGGATATCACGGAGCCTGCTTCGCGGGCTATGGTACGGGCTCCGGGTTGCAGCTCGCGGGTAAAAAAACTGTTGAAATCTGGATAACTGTCCCGCCCTCGCTCCTTGGCGATCGACATGTCGACGTCGAAAAAGCGCGTGAACCACACGATGAGCGTATTTTTCCACCAGTCGACCTTGCAGCGCGTTGCCCTATGCACCAAGCGGGACAGCGAATGCTGCGGAATCGTGTGCTGTGGCAATACCAACAAACGATCGACAAGCCACTCGCGAGCCGGCCTGAGTACTGGCTTCAGGCGCATCCCGAACTCTCGATCCTCTTATTCGTGCTCGCATCCGATCCCATTGGGCCTTCACCGCATCGCGCACCATGGGACCGTGACATTTGACGACGCCCGTGCGAGCCGCAGGTAGGTATTATTTTAATCAGTCATAGGCAAAGAAATCGTGGGCGGGATTAGGCGGCTAGCGGTTTGGAACCGGCTCTCAGCACCTTGCTGCGATGTTAACGATTTATATCAAAGGTCGCGGTGAGCTTAGCGTGGAACCCGCTTTAGCGGCATACCGTCAGTCCCAACCGTTCCACCCTCTAGCACAGGAGACGTTGTTAACCGGATGCTAACCTGCGCGATCGAACCGCGGGCTGCGATGTTCGTCGCTTCGTGGGCGAGCTTGGTTGACGCGGATATTCCTTCCATTGAGCAGAAAGCCGTCGAGGCGGCGAATGGCCTCTTCGGCCTCTGTCGCCATGGACATCTCCACAAACCCGAAACCTTTGGACTTGCCGCTTATTTTATCCAATACGATCTTCGCTGAAGTTACTTCACCATATTCTGCAAAGGCATTACGCAATTCGTCTTCGCTCAATTGATACGCTAGATTGCCAACGTAGATATTCATCACTCTAATCTTCTTTCCAGTGCTATTGAAAGAACCCCATCAGAACCCGACCAATAGCACAGACGCCGAGAACTGATGACCGCACGCAAGATCTCCCCCAAAGCTTCTGGCACGCGGTTTCTCCATATGCGATTCTAGCATGTGACCTCGGCTGAGATCCAAGCGCTTGTCGCAACGACCGCAACGGCTACCATATCGACGGCTCGAGTCGGCTATATGTCTGCCGGTCCGCGGCACCCTCGGAGCGTGGATACATATTGGACTCTGCAGGGTCTAACAAGCCATGTGTCTCATCGCCCTCTCATATCACCAATGCCCTCACTACCCGCTCGTTGTGATCGCAAACAGGGACGAGTTTTACTCCCGCCCGACCACGCCAGCGATGTTTTGGCCAAAGCACCCCGGGATTGTCGCTGGACGCGATGAGGTGGGCGGCGGAACGTGGTTAGGCTTTGACCGCGGAGGCCGTTTCGCCGCGGTTACCAATTTTCGCGACCCTCGCATCCGCCATCCCTCTCCCTGCTCTCGCGGGACCCTGGTCAGCTCATTCCTCATAGGACGAGATCCCGCTACCGTTTACCTTGACAGAGTACATCATGAGCGCCGACGTTATAATCACTTTAACCTGCTGTTAGGCGATGAAACCGGACTTTTCTACTACACGAGCGTACACGGCAAGAGCAACAGGCTAGCGCCCGCTATGTACAGCCTGAGCAATGACATTCTCGATACGCCTTGGCCTAAGGTGCAAAAAGCAACGCGGGGGCTGGCCCGTTTGTTGGACGCTCACACGCCGCTAGCGCTCGAGCCACTGTTTCGGTTATTGGTCGACACCAAAATCGCGCCCGATCATCTGCTGCCAGATACCGGCATCGGCCTGGAATGGGAGCGGGTGCTGTCACCGCTGTTCGTCCGTAGCTCCGGCTACGGCACGAGAAGCTCTACCGTCGTCGTGCTGGATAAGGCAGGCCAACTCCTTGTTGCGGAGAGGACCTTCGATGCGCAGGGTAAGGCGCAACAAACCCTCGCGTATCGGTTTAGTCTTGACGCTGTCGAGAAATCACCAGATCAGGGGTGGTACGTTGAAACGAGCCCATGTAGAAAAACCCGAGCTCTGCAAAAGAGCCGGCGCTGATCCGGACCTGCTCAACCGTTACCTCGCCGTGCGCGATACCTCGCTTAGGTTGTGCGCGCCCTTGAGCTCCGAAGACTGCGTCGTCCAGTCCATGCCCGATGCGAGCCCGGTCAAATGGCACCTTGCGCACACGAGTTGGTTCTTTGAGACCTTCGTTCTGGAGCACGAGGTGGCGGACTACAAGCTCTTCGATCCTAACTACAAGGTGCTATTCAATTCCTACTATCATAGCGTGGGCCCTCAACACCCACGAGCACAACGGGGGTTACTCACGCGGCCAAGTTTCGACACCGTGCTCGCATACCGCAAGCATGTCGATGAGCACGTCACGCGCCTTCATGGCGAAAGCGGCGGTTTCCAGGGGAAAACCGCCGGCCTCGTGGAGACGGGCTTGCAGCACGAGCAGCAGCACCAGGAATTGATGTTAATGGACACCAAGCACCTTTTGGCCTGCAATCCGTTGAAGCCCGCGTATCATGTCGGCGTCCAGCCCGCAGCCGAGGCCGCACCGGTCATGCGTTGGCTCTGCTATAAAGCGGGTGTGCGTTGGCTAGGCCACGAGGGCGAGGGATTTGCCTTCGACAACGAAACACCTAGGCACCGTGTACGGGGAGAAGCGTTTGCTCTGGCGACCCGTCTCGTCAGCAACGGCGAGTACCTAGAGTTTATCGAGGACGGCGGCTATGGGCGGCCCGAGTTGTGGTTATCGGACGGGTGGTCGACTGCGCAAACAAATGGCTGGCAAGCTCCTCTTTATTGGGAAAAGCGTGGGGATAGGTGGTACGAGCTGACGCTTGCTGGCTTACGCACGATTTCTCCTCACACTCCAGTCTGCCACGTCAGCTACTACGAGGCGTGTGCCTATGCGGCTTGGAAGGGCGCTAGGCTGCCCACAGAGGTGGAATGGGAGCACGCAGCGCAGACAATAGGCGCAGCAGAGGGTAACTTCCTTGAACGCGGCCTACTGCATCCTACGGTGGCCAAACAACGGCAAAACCGAACTGAGCCCCAGCAGCTTTTTGGTGACACCTGGGAATGGACCGCCAGCGCCCACTTAGCCTATCCCGGGTATCGAACCCCGGCCGGCGCGCTAGGCGAATACAATGCGAAATTCATGTGCAACCAAATGGTTCTGCGCGGAGGCTCCTGTGTGACCCCGCGCTCCCACATACGGCCAAGCTATCGGAATTTCTTCTATCCGCAGCAGCGGTGGCAATTCGGTGGGATCCGGTTGGCGCGTGACCTCCACTAACCTGCCCTCCTCAGGGCATCCCGCTCTGAAAACTCGCTCCCTGCGCCGCAGTGGTGCGGGGGAACTGCTACAATAGACAAAAAATGGCTAAACCAGCCGCAGCGGTGCGCTGAAATGCTAGACCATGCCTGGTTAAAAAGTTACCCCAAAGGGATCGCCCCCGAAATAGATCTCGATGCCTATTCATCCTTGGTCGAAGCCTTCGACCAAGCTGTGGCACGCTTCGCTGATCGGCGTGCGTTCACAAACATGGGAACGAGCATAGGGTTCGACGAGCTGGAGAGCTTGAGCGCTCGGTTTGCGGCCTATCTGCAGCAGGACCTGGGCCTTGAGAAAGGCGAGCGCGTGGCACTAATGATGCCGAATCTGCTGCAATATCCGATCGCACTATTCGGCGCAATGCGGGCTGGTTTAGTCGTGGTGAACGTAAATCCCCTGTATACCGCGCGTGAGCTGGAGCATCAGCTGGTTGATTGCGGGGCGGTTGCCATCGTCATTTTAGAGAACTTCGCCCATGTGCTCGCGCAAGTGATCGACCGGAGCGCTATCAAGGCGGTGGTGACGACACAGCTTGGCGACATGCTGGCTTTTCCGAAATCGGCCGTCGTCAACTTCGTGGTGAAGCACCTTAAGCGCTTAGTTTCTCCCTATAAACTGCCCGCCCATATCGAACATATGGACTTCCGGCAGGCCCTTGACAAAAGACAATCCCACAGTTTGCAACCGGTGCCGTTAACGCTGCTTGACCCGGCGTTTTTGCAATACACGGGCGGCACCACAGGCCTTTCCAAAGGTGCCCTATTGACGCATGGGAATATGCTCGCCAACCTGCTGCAGTGCAAAAGCTGGATCGCCTCGGCGATAGTGGAGGGAGAAGAAACTATCGTCACCGCCTTGCCGCTTTATCATATCTTTGCCCTGCTGGCGAACTGCCTGCTGTTCCTGTCGATCGGGGGCCTGAATTATCTGATCACCAACCCGCGCGACCTCAAAGGTTTTGTGCACAAATTGCGCAAAATTCGGTTCTCGGCCCTCACCGGCGTCAACACCTTGTTCAACGGCTTGCTGAATACGCCGGGATTCGACGAGCTGGACTTCTCAAGCCTGAAGATGACCCTGGGCGGTGGGATGGCGGTGCACGCGGAGGTGGCGGCACGCTGGAAAAAGACGACCGGATGCACGTTGACCGAGGCCTATGGACTGACCGAGGCCTCGCCAGCGGTTTGCATCAATCCCTTGGATCTCGCAAACCACAACGGCTCCATTGGGCTTCCCCTTCCGTCCACGGAATGCTCAATACGGGACGATGAAGGTCGCACGCTCGAGTTCGGTCAGAGGGGAGAGTTGTGGGTACGCGGACCACAGATCATGAAAGGCTATTGGAAGCGACCCAGAGAGACGGCCGAAACACTGACCCCGGAGGGCTGGTTGCGTACCGGCGATATTGCCACCCTGGATGACCGAGGCTATGTTCGTATTGTTGACCGTAAGAAAGACATGATCCTAGTATCCGGGTTCAACGTTTATCCGAACGAGATCGAGGAGGTCGTAGCGGAACACCCAGGCGTTCGGGAGGCTGCCGCAGTTGGCATACCGGATTCCGTGAGCGGGGAGATGGTCAAGCTTTTCGTGGTAAAGAAAGACCCCAATCTGGATGCAGAGGCGCTGATCACGCACTGCCGAAAGTACCTAACCGGGTACAAGGTCCCGGAACAGGTGGAGTTTCGAGCGGAGTTGCCAAAATCCAATGTGGGGAAAATCCTGCGCCGCGCCTTGCGCGATGAAGCGAGCCGTTCCATGTCGCCGTGACCCGTGTTCCGCGAACGAATGAGGAAATCGAACGTTTGAAGGTGCACCTAGCGGAGTTGCAGAGCGAGCATCGGGCCTTGGACGAGATGATCGCGCGCATGTCCGAGGCCGTTTACTTCGATCAGTTGCAATTGCGGCGCCTGAAGAAACGCAAGCTCCAGTTGAAAGACCTCATCACCCGGCTGCGAAGTGAGCTGATACCCGACCTGGACGCCTGATCTGCCCTGATGCAAGCGAAACAATCGTTTCCTCACCCCTTAGCGTTGGCCTATGATTGTATGCTCGCTCGAGCCAAGGAGACGCTCGCGCTCGCCCGTGAAGGGACATTGCCCTCGCTTAAGCACGCCGTCGAGGTGGCCAGCCAGCGTGCGGTGGAGTTAGGAGAGCTGACACGTGAGGAAGCCGACCGTGTTGCCGCCTATATCCGGCGCGATCTGCACGACGCGGCCAGCTACCTTCAGCGCACGGAACGCGAGCTTGCGGACTGGCTGCGGTTCGATCTCGAGTTAGTGGAGGATAAGCTTGGGGAGGTTTTTGCCGGTCTGGTGGACCAGACACGACTGGAGCTGGATCGGCTAGCACTTCAAGCCGAGAGCTGGTGTTACGGCGAGATCTCGGGTCCGGGTACCTTATGCTGCGAGCAGTGCGGCGAAGAAGTTCGCCTCGCCGCTACCCACGAGATCTCGCGCTGTCCTAATTGTGGCGGCGAACGATTTCGCCGCGCCGCCGAATGAATCCCCCAACGGCGACAATCGCTCATCGTAAAAGCTCATCGCGTGGGCACACTGCACTTTGCCCACCACGCTTGCTTTTTTTTTTTGCGACATACGTTTCCCTGATCGTCTCCAATAAGAAATGGTCGAGCATAGCCGTTAGAAATGAATGACTGAATCGCGCCGGGTTCCATAGACACCTTGAACCCCATGACCCGAATCACACCAGCGGCAGCCTGGGTGGCCGTGTCGCTGCTGCTGGCTGCCGGGGTTCCCGGGCCGGCTCAGGCAGGCGGGCAGCCCTCCGACGCGCGGGCCGCGTCGGCGGTCAGCCTGCTGACGTTCGCGCCGGGCGAAGTCTACTGGCAGCGCTTTGGGCACAACGCGCTGCTGATCAGCGACGCGGCGGGCGCGCGCGTCTACAACTACGGCATCTTCGATTTCGAGCAGAAGAATTTTTTTCTCAACTTCGCGCGCGGCGAGATGCGGTACCGCCTCGAGGTCGAGCCGCTCTGGAGCACCCTGCCGCGCTACCGCGACGAGGGTCGCTGGGTGCTGGAACAGCGGCTGGACCTGGACCCGGCGCAGGCGACGGCGTTGAGCGACTTCCTGGAGTGGAACGCCCGGCCCGAAAATGCCGAATACCGTTACGACTACTTTCGCGACAACTGCTCGACCCGGCTGCGCGATGCCCTGGACCGGGCGCTGAACGGGGAACTGCGCCGCCAGCTCGAGCCGCAGCTCACCCCCTCCAGTTTCCGGCACGAGGCGGTGCGGATGATGTCCCCGCTGACGGCGCTGGCCCTGGGCATGGACTGGATCATCGGCCCGGCCACCGAGCCCGCCCTGAACCTGTGGCAGCAGGGCTTTCTGCCGGAAGTCCTGATGCAGTCCCTGCGCCAGGTGAAGCAACCGTCCGCCGACGGCCAGGCCCGCGCTTTGGTGCGGGCGGAAGCCCGCCTGCTGCCCGGCGTGAACGCCGCGCCGCCCGAGCACCCGCCGGCCTGGACCGGCCTTTTCGCCTTTACGGGCATCCTGTGCGCCCTGGTTCTGCTGGCGCTCGCCCGCGCCGCCGCGCGTTTTGCTTTCGCCGGCGCCGCCGTGCTGCTGGCCCTGGCGGCGGGACTCGGTGGCGTGGTTCTGTTCTGCGGCTGGACGCTGACGGCCCACTGGGTCATAGGGGCCAATCAAAACCTGCTCCTGTTCAGCCCGTTCTGCCTGCTGCTGCTTCCGGCCTGGGCGGGCAGCGCGCGTGCCGCCTGGCGCCCCTCGCGCCGGCAGCAGGGTCTGGCGCTGGCGGTGGCATTCGTGGCGGCGCTGGCGCCGGTGCTCAAGCTCCTGCCGGTGGCGCAGCAATCCAACACGGCATGGATAGCGCTAATGCTGCCCATCCATTTCGCGCTCGCGTTCTCCATCTGCTTTTCCCGCGTCCCGGGCGCCGGAGAAAACACGCGAACGCAAGCGTGAGCCCTGCGCTAAGCGCTAGGATGTCTACGAGGGCGTTCGCAACGGATGATCTCATGTCTTGTGCAGGAACCTGGTCCAGCTTGTTATAAAAATCGGGTAGACTACATGCTCACAGTAAGCCTGTCTAGAAACGTTTGCTTGTCGCAGCGCGGAGATAGAGCCTTAGAATCAAGACGCCACATTATTTGCACAGGGCATGGCGCAAAGCGGAGCCATATCCTGTAAGCGAGAGCTACTTTGGGGATCCCTTTCACCAAGATGCACGGGCTGGGCAACGACTTTGTGTTGTTCGATGGCTTGTCCGATGCTATTTCTTTACGTGCTTCCCGAATCCGGGCGATCGCCGATCGCCGCCACGGCGTTGGCTGCGATCAAGTGCTGCTGATCGAGCCGGCCCACAGTGACCAGGCCGACATCCGCTACCGCATATTCAACGCCGATGGCAAGGAAGTGGAGCAGTGCGGAAACGGCGCGCGCTGCATTGCCCAATACCTGCGCGATCGACGTGGCATGCGCAAAAATACCCTGGTGGCGGAAACAGCAAAGGGCCGGGTCACGATGTATTTCGAACCCGATGGAATGATTCGGGTGAACATGGGGGAGCCGAAGCTGAACCCGGAGGACGTTCCGGTACTTGCCAAGCGCGCGTCGATTGGTTATGAAATAGATATCGGGGGCGAGGCGATCGGCTTTTTTGCACTTTCCATGGGGAATCCGCACGCCGTCCTAGCGGTGGAGAATGTGGGAACGGCACCCGTAGCGCACCTTGGCGCGCGGCTCAGCCAGCATCCATGCTTCCCTGAAGGGGTCAACGTCGGCTTTATGCAGGTGTTGGATCGGGGACGCATGCGATTGCGGGTGTACGAACGCGGAGTGGGTGAAACTCTGGCTTGTGGAAGTGGGGCGTGTGCCGCCGTGGTGGCGGGTCGGTCGATGTTGCGGCTGGACCCCGAGGTGGCCGTCGAGCTTCGCGGGGGGACTTTGCGGGTCGTTTGGCACGGGGAAGGTTCTCCCGTGTGGATGGCAGGCCCAGCTACGTATGTATTTAAGGGGAGCATCCAACTATGACAACGCCGAAGGCCATTCAGCTGGACGACGGTCCGGACAGCATCAACGCCGTCGCAGAGTACTTGCGCCGACGCCCGGATTTCTTGGTCAACCAGCCAGAGGTGCTGCAAGAGATCACCGTGCCTCACGAGACCGGAGAGGCGGTGTCTTTGGTGGAACGTCAAGTCGCGACCTTGCGAAAAAGGAACAAGCAACTGCAGATCAAGCTGCGGGAATGGGTAAATGTCGCCGAACACAATGATCATCTGAGCCTGAAGCTGCACCATCTGACCCGCATGCTGATCGCCGCCCGCGATCTGGACACGGTTTTTTCAGTGCTCTATCAAAGCCTTGCTAGTGATTTTTGCGCGGACTATGTCGTCCTGTGGTTATTCGTCGATGCTCCCCCCGGGCAAAACCAACGCCGTGAGTTTTTGGGGAGGCAGACGAAACAGCAAGTGGTGCTGGAGGATGTATTCGAAAAAGCCGTGCCTTTTTGCGGAGCGCTCAGCGATGCTCAGCGTGCAGCCTTGTTCGAGAGCGCGGCTCAAGCAGTCGGATCCGCCGCGGTGCTGGTGTTGCGCGAGGCTGAATGGCGCGGTATATTGGCCATAGGAGTGCGCGACGCGAGGCGATTTCAAGCCGAGATGGGCACCGATTTTCTCATTCGTCTCAGTGAGATCGTGAGCGCCGTACTGTGCCGCTGGGTCGGGAGCACTGATGAGCAAAGCAAAGCTAAGCACGGATCTTAAACCGTTTTTGCAACAGCTTTCCTTCGCGCCGCACACCGTCAAAGCCTACGACCGGGACGTCTCTGCTCTTATTCAGTTTTGTACCGACAAGCGGGTCGAGCGCTGGAAGGACCTCGAAGAGTCGCATGTGCGCGCTTTTATTGCGTGCTTGCATCGCAACGGAAAGAGCAGCCGCACGCTGCAGAGGACCTTGTCCGGTGTTCGTGCCTTCTTTCGCTTCCTCATCGCTCGCCAAGTGCTCGCACGCGATCCTGCCGCGTGCGTAAAAGCACCAAGAGCGCAACGCAAGCTGCCCCGCGTGCTTGATGTCGATCAAACGGGGCGGCTGATGCAAGAGGGCGCCGATGATGCGCTTGCCTGTCGGGACACAGCCATGTGGGAGCTCTTGTATTCCTGCGGCTTGCGTGTCTCGGAGCTGGTTGGTCTTGACTGCTGCGATGTGGCGATAAAAGATGCCGAGCTGCGCGTCCTCGGCAAGGGCAATAAGCAGCGTATCCTCCCCATCGGGCGCTGCGCCATCGAGGCGCTGGGCGCGTGGTTGCCTTGGCGTCGGACGTTGTCGCATGATCCTTCCGAAGATGCGCTGTTTTTAAGCCGGCGGGGCACTCGTGTGCAGGTACGTACGGTGCAGCAGCGCTTGCGAGCCTGGGGCGTGCGTCAGGGGATCTCCACGCCGGTGCATCCGCACATGCTCAGGCATTCTTTCGCCAGCCATCTGCTTGAATCCTCAGGCGACTTAAGGGCCGTTCAGGAACTGCTGGGCCATGCGAGCATCAGTACGACCCAGATCTACACCCATCTCGATTTCCAGCACCTAGCATCGGTCTACGACAAGGCACACCCTCGGGCAAAGAAGAAGTCAACGCTGTGATTTCCGGAGCGGTGTTACCTATACCGGATCGATTACAGTGATTTGATCCGATGGATCGCATTCTTCTGCTCAATGGGTTAGTGGTCAACGAGGGGCGCCGGACTGAAGTTGACCTATTGGTAACAAATGGGCGTGTCGAGCGCATTGGAGGGGATCTCAGCGCTGTCCGCGCTGACATCCTCATCGATGCAAGCGGCAAACTCGTATTGCCTGGCCTCATCGATGACCAAGTACATTTTCGTGAGCCAGGGCTGACTCATAAAGGGGATATCGCCTCTGAATCCCGCGCCGCCGTGGCCGGAGGGGTAACCAGTTTTCTTGACATGCCCAATACCCAACCGCCGACAACGACCTCAGAGCGATTGGAGGAGAAATACGCCATCGCCGCGGGCACATCGCATGCGAACTTCGGCTTTTACTTCGGCGCAACGAACGACAACATCGAAGCGATTAAAGCGCTCAATCCCGGGCGAGTATGCGGCCTAAAGGTTTTTATGGGGGCTTCTAGCGGCGACATGCTGGTTGACAGTCCCAAAGCCCTGGAGGCGATCTTTCGCGACTCCCCGGTCCTTATCGCCACCCACTGTGAGGACACACCCACGATAAAAGAGAATGAGCGCAAGTTTCGGGAGCTCTATGGTGAGGCCATACCCATGCACTGTCATCCTTTGATCCGAAGTGAAGAGGCATGCTTTAAGTCCTCCTCTCTCGCCGTAGATCTGGCGCAGCGTTACGGCTCGCGACTGCATCTTCTGCACCTTAGCACGGCACCTGAGTTGGCCCTGCTGTCTCGTGCCCCATTGACCGAGAAGCGAATCACGGCAGAGGCCTGTGTGCACCATCTCTATTTCGAAACATCAGATTACGAGGGCAAAGGGGCTTTGATTAAGTGCAATCCCGCAATCAAAACGCAAGCGGACCGCGAAGCGTTACGCCGTGGTGTCGTCGAGGGATCCATCGACGTTATCGGAACCGACCACGCTCCGCACGCCCTCTGTGAAAAACAGGGAAGTTACTTCACGGTGTGCGCTGGGCTCCCACTGGTACAACACGCCCTGTGTTTGCTATGGGAGCTTTATCGCCAGGGGATATTTCCTCTGGAGCTTATCGTGGAGAAGACCAGCCATGCGGTCGCCAGACTGTTCGGTATTAAAGAGCGGGGATTCGTTCGGGAGGGGTACTGGGCGGACCTGGTCGTGGTTGATCCGAAAAGCGAGACCGCTGTGACTCCAATGAGCGTGCTCTATAAATGCGGGTGGTCTCCATTTGGAGGCCATACCTTTCCGTGTTCTATCGATACCACGATCGTCTCAGGCCAGATCGCTTATCATCGTGGCGTGGTGGACGAGAAGGTTCTGGGTAGATGTTTGGAATTTGGAAATGAAGGAACCTCTGATTAATTCAGAGGTTCCGGCAGCACAGTACGGTCCATCTTTCAACCACGAAGTGTTTGAAAGATGGAGAAACGCAGAAACCTTGCTTTCGACTCTGAAAAATCCCAAGGATGGGGAAATTGCACGGAAGCAATTTAGCGAAGTTAAAGGTTCGTTGTTTGTCCGGACGTGGCAAGCGCGTCCGGCTGATGGCAGATTCGCCTGAGGCGCGGAAATCATAGGTCTCTTTATTTTGCATTAGCGCAAAGGTATTGTGTTTCGCCCTTTGACCTGGGCAAGATGCGTCGAATCCCTGGCGAGCAGGCCGGAAAAAGCGCAAGCTGTAGAAACGATGGTTGGAAACCCAAAGATTGTAGAAGAACTCACCGCTTGCTGTGACGGTGGACTGGGAGCGCTGGGGCATCCACGTGTTTATCTGCCGATTGGCGAGAAGGATTACGTGGATTGCCCCTACTGCGGACAGCGCTTTGTGTTACAGCGCGCTCCTACAACGCCGGAGCTTAGCAGGTCTTCTCCTGCGTCCTCCGTGTCCTCACCACCCGTTTAAAGCTTGGAACACGTTTGTGCAGAAAGGGACGGCGGCAAGCACCACTGGTTTGTAGGAGAACGGTTTCGACCTCTCTGGCCGTCGCATATCTACCGCAATCATTTGCTCGACTCCCAACCATTGGTCAGGGGGAAGCTTGCACGCCATCCCGGTGAACGAATCATGGGCATTGTTTATACCACAATGCACAACAACTTTTAATTCAAATACTTAGGCACAGACCTTGCTACTGCTCTCCGTGCGTCAACTGGCGCAGTGTCATTTTTCGGCACTAGTCTATTACATATTTATTAAGGATTTATGACAGTGACTGCAAAGTCAAGAATTCACCTTACCCCATAATTCTTTGAGCCGCTTGTCGCGCTGGCATCCCAAGCGATAAAACTTATAGCGTAAGGGATTCTTTCGATAGTAGTCCTGATGGTACGCTTCGGCTGGATAAAAAGCCACTGCCCGGACGATCTCCGTCACCACCACCTCGGGAAACGTCTTTGTCGTTTCGATCTTTTTTTTGGACTTTTCCGCCAGGCTGCGTTGCTGCTCGTTGTGAAAAAAGATGGCAGGGCGGTACTGGAGCCCCTTGTCGCAGAATTGGCCATCGTTTCGTGTGGGATCAACGTTGCGCCAGAACACCTCCAGCAGCTTTTCGTAGCGGACCTTGTGCGGGTCATAGACGACCTGCACCGCCTCAGCATGTCCTGTGGCGCCGCTTGAAACCTCTTCATAGCTTGGGTCGCGTTGGTTTCCACCTGTATACCCAGAGGTCGTGGAAATGACGCCGGCCAGCCCGTCGAATGGGGGCTCCATGCACCAGAAACATCCTCCGGCAAAAGTCGCGACTGCCATTTTTTCCACGGCGCCGTGCGCCACAAGCGAAAGGCCCAGCAGAAAAAGCATGCACAGGGTAAGTTGATTCGGTAAAGCTATCATGCCAATGGCTCCTATGATGATCGTTAATTTCTCTCCGGATGGGGCAAAAGCGTATACTATTTTGATCCCATCACATAGGGAACAAGACCGTACCCAATCATCGGGGGAACCGAATGGAAAAACCCATACCCGCCCAAAAAGCACCTTATATTGTGGACGTTGAAGCCGGCAGGCAATATTGGTGGTGTCGTTGCGGGCTAAGCAAAAACCAGCCGTTTTGCGATGGATCGCATAAGATCACCGGATTATCTCCTCTCGCGTTCACAGCCGAGAATTCGCAGACCGTGTATCTCTGCGGTTGCAAACACACGGGAAACGCTCCTTTCTGCGATGGAACGCACGCGAAAATCTAAGGACTAGTGGGAGATCAAGCCCCACTCTGAAGGACCCACGGACGGGTCGCTAATGCTGCCCAATCGACGCGATCCGCTTCGAAAACCACTAGCTTTTCGGATCTTCGGCAGAGCCGGAAGCCCCCTTGACATCAACCTCAGCGCTGCCACTGGGTGGGCTTCATTCAACCTAGTGTAGTGTCCCTTAAATAACTTTACAGACTTTCCAGTGATTGCTATGGTCTCGCTCATGCCGAACACCCGCGTGGCGATCAAGTTGCAGCCGGCTGAACGCACGCCGCTGGAGACATGG
>JBOIEG010001296.1:0-2201 GCA_050740915.1 Gammaproteobacteria bacterium
GGAAGCGGCTTGCGCAGATACTTGGCGCAACATCCGCCATGACTTGAAGCGGATCAAACTCGCGCAATTGTTGAGCCCTACGGGGACCGTTTGGCAGCTGACTGAGCCCCCAACGGATGCACTCAAGCAGTTGAAATCCCTTAAGATAAAGAATCCCCCCCCCGCTCCTTCAGATCGCTTAACCCTCTGCGTACAGGGGTGGTTTCGCCAACACCTCTAAGGCATTGATCCGTCCTACTAAATAACAATCATGTCCGTAGCAGCTGTCAAAGTCGGGTGTGTCTGCCGGATACACATCCGAGCCACAGGCCAGAACAACACCCCTCAAATCCAGCGTGCTGCCACGCGGGCGGCGGCTGTACGGCCGTTGCCAGCAAGCATAAGCACGCCTACTCACAGAACCAGGGCACCCTTCCCTGTCCTGACACGGCCCGTTTGCGTCGATGACGCGGTATGGGTGTTTGGTTTCCAGCGTGCGGATCACCGTTGATTCTCACGTCGGAATTATCCCCCCGGTTCCATGCCGCGGTAAGCAAAAGCTTCGGTACGACCGAAGCGCCAGCACGCGAAGGCGCTTTCCATCAGGGCCTGAATCCACAGACTTTGACGGAAGGTCGTATGCCTTCGGTGGATGTATAGCAAAGTAACAGGAGATAAAAAGTGAGTAAACGATCGCTGAATAAAACATTGGGCTCCTCAGCAAACATTGTTGATTGGTTGTCTGGGCGCCGATCCAGAGCTGCGGTATGCCCCGAACGACGGCACGGCGGTGGCCACGCTGCGGGCCGCGACCAACGAGAGCTGGAAAGAGAGAGTCTCCGGCGAGCGCCGCCAACGCACCGAATGGCACCGAGTGGTGTGCTTCGAGCGACTGTCCGAGATCGTCGGCCAGTACCTTAAGAAAGGCTCCTATGTCTACCTGGAGGGCCGGATGTAGACGCGCCAATACACCGACCGGGACAACACGGAGCGCGCCGTCACCGATCGCCAACGATATGCGGATCCTCGATTCCAGGAATGAGAATGGTGGTCCGGCGGAAGCGGAAGAACCCGATGATGATGTTCGATGACACGAGCGCGGAGGGCAACTGCCAAGGGCAAGGCAATGTGGAGAGAAGCGTCTGATTGTCACACGGTCCTTTGCGCGGAAACGACGAAATATGAGAACCCTTAATCTGCAAGAAGCTGCACGATTTTTGAGGATGCACCCCGAGACCGTCCGGCGCATGGCGGTGGCTGGGGCAATACCCTCGGCGAAACCAGGTAAGCCTTGGATCTTCATTGACGTTGACCTTGCCGACTGGCTCCGCAGGCAATATAGTCACTGCCGGCAAGCGTCGCAGGGTGAGGAGGTAGGACAATGTCACTCTACAGACGCGGAAAAATCTGGTGGGTGCGCTTTAGCACCCCCAATGGACAGCGAATATTTCGATCTGCTCAGACTGCCGACCGCCGGCAGGCTGCGGAATACGAAGCAAAGCTCAAGGTTGAGGCCTGGCGGATCCAGAAGCTAGGAGAACGCCCACGGCGTCGATGGGAAGGTGCCGTGGTTCGATGGGTGAAAGAGCAGCGCGGGAACAAGGGGTCACTCGATAACGACCTTTACCACTTGCGCTGGCTGGATAAATATTGGCGAGGGATTTATCTTGATAACATCGGCCGGGGCCAAATCGATCGCGTGGCAGAGGCCCGGCAAGCGGAACACGTGGCCAACGCCACCGTCAACCGGATGCTTGAGGTGGTGAGAGCCATCCTGCGGCGCGCAGAACGGGAATGGGGGGTGGCTAGACCGCGTGCCGGCTATCCGGCTATTGCAAACTCCCAAGCGCCGTGTGCGCTGGCTAACATTCGGGGAGGCAGGCAGGTTGCTCGCCGAGCTCCCGGAGCATCTGCGGAGCATGGCGGCGTTTACCCTTGCGACAGGCCTTAGGGAGCGCAACGTAACGAGGCTGGAGTGGTCGCAAGTTGACCTGCGGCGCAGGCTATGCTGGATCCATCCCGATCAAGCCAAAACCAAGAAGGCCATTGCCGTACCGCTAAACGGTGATGCGGTGGCAATTCTTCGGCAGCAGGTAGGGAAACATGAGCGGTATGTCTTCACATACTTAGGGAAGCCCGTGACAAGGGCGAATAACCATGTCTGGCGGAAAGCTCTCGTGAGAGCGGGAAGCGAGGACTTTCGCTGGCATGATTTGCGCCAC
>JBOIEG010001297.1:0-4030 GCA_050740915.1 Gammaproteobacteria bacterium
CCATGTCTCCAGCGGCGTGCGTTCAGCCGGCTGCAACTTGATCGCCACGCGGGTGTTCGGCATGAGCGAGACCATAGCAATCACTGGAAAGTCTGTAAAGTTATTTAAGGGACACTACACTAGGAGCTTTTTTATGCCCATACCCTTCACCGGTGGTTGCATCTGCGGTGCTATCCGCTACGAGTGTTCAGCCGAGCCTGCTTTCGCAGGAAATTGTCATTGTCGCGACTGCCAACGGGCGACGGGTAGCGCATTTTCACCAAATGTCTTCGCGCCATGTACCGCAGTCACAATCACCGGGGATGTGAAATACTACGATGTCAAAGGTGATAGTGAACACACGGTCAGTCGGGGTTTCTGCCCAACCTGTGGGGCGCGGCTGTTTTTAAAACCGGCGATGATGCCAGACATGCTGGGTATAATGGCAGGGAGTCTTGATGACCCAACGTGGTTTCGTCCCCTGATGGATATTTACACCGCCAGCGCACAACCGTGGGATTTCATGAAACCGGATCTATCAAAATTTACGCAAATGCCGTCAAAAGAATAGGTTGGTCTGGCGTCACAACGCCTAATTTGGCGCTCAGGGGCGCCTGTAGGCGAGGTATTGACCAAGGGTCAGGATAATAACAGAACCGCGCCAAGCGCGCGGCCCTCGATGAATGGTGCAAGGCGGTCAACGCCCAGGGCGGTTTTAGGCGCTGGTGCTGGGCGGTTTCTCAAAACCCCGCGGACATAAAAGACATGCTCGCTGGGTTGAATTTCGGTTTTTGCTAAGGAAGCTCTGAAACAGTCCCAAGGACGTTCGCCCTGATGCCTGTCCTGAGCTCCTGAGGTATCGAAGGGCGAAGGGTATAGAAGGGCGAACGGCCCTATCACTATCAACGCGTTACACGCGAACGGGTGCTTGTTCAGAGCTTCCCTAAATGATATCTACGCAGACATTCTTCGCTTCGGTAAAAAAGCGCAGCGCTTCCAAGCCCCCTTCTCGACCCACCCCGGATTGCTTGACGCCCCCAAAAGGAGTCCTGAGATCGCGCACCATCCAGCAATTCACCCACACGACCCCGGTTTCGATCTGCCGCGCCAATCGGTGACAGCGATTGATGTCCGAGCTCCACAGCGAGGCGGCTAGACCGTAGCGGGTGCTATTGACCCAGGGCAATAACTCGGCCTCATCGGCGAAGGGTGTCAAGGTCGCCACCGGTCCAAAGATCTCTTCCTGGTTGGTGCGGCAATCGTAAGCCAAGCCCTCGAACAAGGTGGGCTTAACAAACCAGCCGTCTTGGCAACGCCCAGCGGGCCTCACCTGTTCCCCGCCACAGAGCAGCGTACCCCCTTCGGCCTGCGCGAGCTCGACATGGCTCAAGACCTTCTGCAAATGGGCTTGAGACACGAGCGCACCCTGTTGGGTCTCCGGCTCTAGAGGATCCCCAACCGTCAGCCTCTGCGCGCGTTGGATAAGCTCATCCTTAAACTCCTGGTAGTACGGGCGCTCAACGAAGATCCGCGAACCGCTCAGGCAGACCTCGCCCTGGTTCCAAAACGCCGAACGAATAACCGCATCGAGCATCTTCTTGCGATCGCAGTCGGCAAAGACGAGGGTGGGGTTCTTGCCTCCAAGCTCCAGCGAGATCCTCTTGAATCGGGGGGCCGCGGCGGCCGCGATCTTCTCACCGGTTGCGGTCCCACCGGTAAACGAAACGGCCCGGATCCTCGGGTGTTCAACCAGCGCTTGGCCCGCCTCGCCGCCTACTCCATGCACGATGTTGAGCACGCCCGGTGGCAAGCCTATGTCTATACACAGTTTACTGAACAAATAGGCGCTCATGGGCGTGAGCTCCGAAGGTTTCGCAACTACCGTGTTTCCAGCCGCGAGCGCTGGGGCGATCTTCCAGGTGAGCAGATACAAGGGGAGATTCCAGGGGGAGATACACGCGACTGCGCCTAGAGGCTGGCGCAAGGTGTAATTGAATCCCTGTTCACCCATGGCATGCGACTCGCTCGCAAACTGGGTGATGGCGCTGGCAAAAAACCGCAGGTTGACGACGACTCTGGGTATGTCCAGGGATCGGGCTAGGCTTAGCGGTTTGCCGTTATCGATGGTCTCGGCACGGGCGAATTCGTCCAAGCGTGTCTCCAAGGCATCGGCCAAGCGCGAGAGCATTTTCGCCCGTTCATCAATGGTCGACCGACTCCAGGGTGAAAACGCGGCTTGAGCCGCGGCCACCGCCGCCTCGATGTCCTCCCGCTCGGAGGCCGGCACCCTGGAGTAGACCCGACCGGTGGCCGGTTCGAAGTTTTCCAGATACCTACCCCCGATGGGGGGCGCTAAGCGACCATCGATATAGTTCGCAATCGTCTCCATCACCGCTTAAAGGCTTGAGGTTCGGCCGCCATCGACGGGTAGGTTGATGCCATTGACATAGCTAGCCGCCGGCGAGGCGAGAAAGGCGACCACCTGAGCGGTCTCTCGCGGTTCGGCAAAGCGCCCTAAGGGGACTTGTGCCCGCATTTGCACCCTCACCTCCTCGTCGCTGACGCCCATGCGCTTGGCCTTGCTCGCAATCAGGGCGTGTAGTCGGCCGGTGTTCGTAAACCCAGGCAACACGTTGTTCACCGTGATATTGTCCGATCCGAGCTCGCGCGCTAAGGTCTTGGCCCAACTGGCAACCGCGCCACGCACAGTATTGGACACACCGAGACCGAGGATCGGCTCCTTCACCGAGACCGAGATGATGTTGATGATCCGCCCGTACCCCGCCGCCTTCATCCCGGGCCATACCGCTTGGACTAACACCTGATTGCAGAGCAGATGCTTGGTAAAAGCAGTGAGATATTCTTCGCTCGTCGCGCTATGAGCCGGCCCCTCGGGCGGCCCACCGGTATTATTCACCAGGATCTGCGCGGGTGCGAAATCGACGCGGACTTTGATCGCTAGGCTTACCCGTTCCGGATCGGCGAAGTCGACGGCGATAAGCTCATGCGTTTGGCCATCGCGTTTAGACATCGATGCCACCACCTCGGCCAGGGCTTGCTCGTTGCGCGCGAGAACGGTCACGGAGGCGCCTAGCTCCGCCAAAGCCAGAGCGCACTCCTGGCCGATCCCCTGGCTCGCGCCACAGACGATGGCGTGTTTTCCGACAAGGCTTAGGTTCACTGTTACTCTCCCTATAAAAGGAGATCCGAGTATTTCAGAAGTTCCGGGCATAGGGAAGAGGGGCGCGATTTCCCGGATTACGGCCGGCGCTTAATCCGGGCTACGGTTCCGGATGGCCGCGCCGTACAATGGGCGCCATGACGACCATCGACAATAGCTCGGAAAACCCATCCGCCAACCCGCCCTATGCCGGGCTCACGCCCGATTGTGTGCTCGATGCGCTGGACAGCGTAGGATTGCATGGCGACGGCCGCCTGCTGGGGCTCAACAGCTACGAGAACCGCGTTTATCAAATCGGGCTGGAAGAGGGGCCGCCGGTGAAGGGGTTAGGGGAGCCTTCGCCCAAAATAGTAGTGGCGAAGTTCTATCGTCCGCGGCGGTGGAGCGACGCCGCCATCCTTGAGGAGCATGCTTTCGTCGGCGAACTCTCCGAGCGCGAAATTCCGGTGGTCGCTCCGTTGCTGCTTAACGATGCCAGGACGCTGCTGGACGGGCGCGCCCAGGACTCGCGCGTCGATCCCCGGGGCACGCTGCACAACTTTGACGGTTTCCGCTTCGCCGTCTATCCACGCTGCGGCGGCCGCTCGCCGGAGCTCGAGGATCGCAATACGCTGGAATGGATAGGCCGCTTCATCGGCCGCATCCACGCGGTCGGCGCGCTGCGGCCTTATGTCGAGCGGCCTCGGCTCGACATCGGGACTTTCGGCGAAGAGCCGCGCGATTGGCTGCTGACGCACGGCTTCATCCCCAGAGACCTCGTGGCTGCCTGGGAAAGCGTCGCCGCGCAGGCGCTGGAGGGCGTGCGGCGCTGCTTTGATCGCGCGGGCGACGTACGCGCGCTCCGTCTGCACGGCGATTGCTACGCCGCCA
>JBOIEG010001298.1:0-5173 GCA_050740915.1 Gammaproteobacteria bacterium
CCGCCAGGGCGCCCAAGATAATCCGGCAGCGCAGCGCCACCTGTTGCGGAGTTCCGTGTGCGGATCCCCATGTCTCCAGCGGCGTGCGTTCAGCCGGCTGCAACTTGATCGCCACGCTGGTGTTCGGTATGAGCGAGACCATAGCAATCACTGGAAAGTCTATAAAGTTATTTAAGGGACACTACACTAGAAGTCCCAGGATCTCTCCGGGCGAGCGTGGCATCACCGGCGCACCCTTGAAGTCCTTCGCGTTCCGGGTCACCAGGTAGTCGACTCCGACCTGAAGGCCGGCGGCGGCCTGGACACCGTCTTCGTAATCCCGAAGACCGAGGCCAAGAGCGCGCTGGAAATCGGCACGGCCGAGAGGCACCACGTTCAGCAACTGCAAGAGGTCATTAATGGCGGTCGCCGCTACGGAGCGAGTTCGTTCTCGCTCCACGATGTAGTAGACCGTCGTGATCGTGTGGCCCGCGACGTGGCCCTCGGCACGGCCTTTCGCGATGGCGTCGAGGAGTGCCGTCGCGTCCTCCACCCACGGCTCTCGCTCGAGTACTACGTCGAGCACGACGTTCGTGTCGATGAGGAGTTTGGGGATAGCCGGCACCACACGGACCGTCACGAGGGTCCCGAGACTGGCGGCGCGCCGCGGTTCCCGAGGATCGGGGTTCCCGGCACCGGATCAGCGCCCGCCATACTTCTGCGCCAAGTGCTCTCTATATTCCTCGCGTCCTGTTCGCCCACCGGCGGCCACTCCCCGCAGGCGCCGGACCAGAGGCGAGATCTCCCGCTGGGTGGCCGGCTCTAACGGTAGGGCGCGCAGAAAGTCATTGACGAGCTGCGAGAGGTTCTTCCCATGCAGTCGCCCGTAGCGCTGCCCGCGCTCGATCGCATCCGGTTCGAGAGACAGGTTCTTTGGTTTCCGCATCATCGCGTCCACGGCATGATCATGGTTTCATGAAAAGTATGCGCATGAACCACGGCCCCGTCAAGAGACTGGAGACTGGAGACTGGAGACTGGAGGCTGGAGGCTGGAGGCTCTGGAAGACTTCGGCGCGATCTCCTGCTTCCTCCGACCTCAAGTCTCAGGTCTCAAGCCTCCTCCCTTGGCGGCTTTCGCGGGCTCGTGCGTCTTTATGGTGAGAACCCCAATAACCACACGGAGGAACACCATGGCACGGCTCATCATCTTCTTCGCGCTGGCGCTCGCCGGCACCGCGACCCCCCTGGCCAAGGCCGACACCGCCAAGCACCGCTTCGACATCCCGGCCCAGCCCCTCGGCGCCGCACTCCAGACGCTCGCGGACCAGGCGGGTGTGCAGATGTTCTATGCCGAGGACAGCGCCGCCGGAAAATCGACCCCAGCGCTACGGGGCACATACACGACCCGCGAGGCCGTCGACAGGCTCCTCGCCGGTACCGGCCTGCACGCCACCCTGACCGAGGACGGCACCGTGACCGTGGCCCAGGCCGAGCCGGAGAAGGAGACGGAGAAGGAGACGGAAGCGGTGCTCCTGCCCGAGATGACCGTCACCGCAAAGCCCACGGACGCGACCAGCTACACCGTCCCCAACGCCACCACCGCCACCAAGACCGACACGCCGATCTTCGATACGCCGGTGTCCATTCAAGTCGTACCACGAAAGGTGATGGATGATCAGCAGGTCATCAGCCGGCAAGATGCGCTCAGGAACATCAGCGGTGTCCAATATAACAGTAGCTTCCTACCAGCTAATGATTTTATTATCCGAGGCCTTGGTGTTGGTAGCTCGATCTACCGCGATGGCTTCCGGATCGAGAGTTACCGCTTTGAAACGGCCAATCTGGATCGAGTAGAGGTCCTAAAGGGACCGGCCGCCGTGCTTTACGGACGAACCGAACCGGGCGGCCTCATCAATCTGGTCCCCAAAAAACCCTTGCCTGATCCGTATTATTCCCTACAACAACAGTTCGGCTCGTTCGACCTCTATCGGACCACGGTGGATGCGAGCGGCCCCATTACCGGCGACGGGTCGCACCTCTATCGTTTCAACCTGGCCTATCAAGACAGCGATTCGTTCCTGGACTTCGCCTTCCTCGACCGCATCTTTGTGGTGCCGTCCTTGACCTGGCGGATCACGGACGACACCGACCTGAGCGTGGAGTTTGGATATTAGAAAGACGACGAGCTTACAGACTTCGGGATCCCTGTTACTGGCAACCGGCCGACCGAGGTACCTCGCCACACGTTTCTTGGAGATCCGGTTAGTAAAGCAGATTCAGAACGCGAAGGGGTGGGATCTACTTTGACGCATCGATTCAATGCGAATTGGAGGCTTGCCCACCGATTCTTTGCCAATTTGACAGATTATGACCGAGTGTCTGTTTTTCCTCTCAGCATACGCTCTGATGGCCGCACCGTAGACCGGGGCGCTAATCGCGGTGTCAATGAACGAGACTACTACGGCACCAATCTCGATTTGATAGGGCGTGTCGCCACCGGCCCCCTGGATCACAACCTTCTGGTCGGGTTTGACTTTTACCGTTTCGATGAAGAGAATTTCTTCCATCTTGGCTTCCTGGCCGGGCAGCCCCTTGGGCCCATGAATTCGGTTGATCTATTCGACCCTGTCCCTCACCGCATTGCCCCCGAGGTGATCCAGTCCCTTCCGGATAACTTCCTTTTCTTGGCGCAACAGACTTGGTATGGCCTCTATTTTCAGGATCAGATCAATCTATGGGATAAGCTCCATATCCTGGGGGGCGGGCGTTACGACTGAGCCGAGACTAGATCTGGAGCCTCGTTTGGATCTGGTGCATCCTTGAGCGCCGCCCAGGATGAGTTCAACAATAACGAGACCCGTGACGAACAGTTTAGTCCGCGGGTGGGGCTATCGTATCAACCTTGGCCCTGGTTGTCCCTTTATGGCAATTACACCGAGTCCTTTGGTGCCAGCAATGGCCTTTCTGAAAGCGGCAACCCTTTCCCGCCGGAGACCGCTCAGGGTTACGAAGTGGGTTTCAAGACCGAGCTGTGGGGAGGACAACTCAATTCTACCGTGGCCTTCTTTGATCTCACCAAACAGAATATTCTGACCCCTGACCCGCAAGACCCGTTTTTTTCGATCGCCGTCGGCGAGGCGCGGAGCCAAGGGATCGAGGTCGATATTGCGGGTCGGGTCACCGACTCTTTGAGTCTGATCGCTACCTATGCCCTGACCGACACCGAGATCACCCAGGATAACTCCGGCAATCAGGGGCACCGTTTGGCCAATGTCCCGTATCATTCCGGCAGCCTGGGGGCCAACTATGAGTTTTACAACGGACCCTTGCGTGGGCTGGGACTGGGCATGGGGGTCTATCTCGTCGACGAGCGGGAAGGTAACAACGAAAACACCTTCAAGTTGCCAGGCTATGGCCGCCTGGATGCCTTTGCTGCCTATAAGTTCACGCTTGGACCGACGCGGTTGACGGCTCAGGTCAATGTCAACAACCTCACGGATGAGACCTATCACACAACGACTACGGGCAACGAAGTCTTTTTCGGTGCGCCCCGGAGCGTGCTGGGGTCGATCCGGATAGAGTTTTAAGCATGGCGATAAACACAGCGTTCCGCCTCCCTTCCAAGGCAACCGGGTCTTTGCACGGTTCTCATGCCATCACTCGACCAGGGAAGCAGGTCGGCCGTTTCAAGCTCCGCCCACTCTGGCTCAGGGTGCATCGTTGCCTGGCCCTGACGGTGGGGTTTTTGTTCGTGCTGATCGGTCTAACCGGCAGCCTTAAGGTGTTCTGTCGGGAACTGGATGAGCTGCTGAATCCAGAGCTCGCTCGTGAACATACGCTAGGAGCTTCTCGGCATTCGTATGACGAAATCCTGCAGATCGTGCGGGTGCCTATCCGCGGGCGACAGGATCGTGGACGATCCTACCTTCCTACCACCCGAGCGGCATGCTGCACCTGGGGCATTATTGGCAGGGAGGACCGGAGGTTGAAGGTTTGATGGTCGAGGTGGACCCTTACACCGAGGAGGTGATAAAAAGCCGGTTCTGGGGCAAGACCCTCACAAGCTGGATTTACAATCTGCATAGCACGCTGCTGATGGGTGAGACAGGGTATGAGGTCCTGGGCATCATCGGGCTGCTCTTTATGGGTTCGTTAATCACGGGGGTCTATCTCTGGTGGCCCAGAGGGGGGAAGTGGCGGCAGACATTCACCCTCAAACGCGGCGCGAGCCCTGAACGCTGGGTCTTCGATATTCATAAACTCTGCGGCATCTCTAGCGTAAGCGTGCTGTTCATCCTCGCGTTTACTGGCGTCTATTTCCACTATGGAGATTACCTGCACCCGCTGCTAAATTGGTTGTCGCCGATCAGGGAAAAACCACCCTTCGAAGCACCGGAAGGATTGACATCGAAGGTCATCCCCGGTGCCGCGACCCTCTCGATCACCCGAGCGATAGCGATTGGCAGGCAGCGCTTTCCGAACTCGGAACTGAAGGGGATCAAGACACCGGAGGGACCGGCGAGGGTCTATGAACTACGGATGCGGCAGCCCGGAGAGGTGAATGTGGGTTTTCCTTCGAGCACGGTCTGGATCGATCAGTACAGCGGCGAAATGCTGCATGCGCGTGACCCCAATCGTTTCACCGCAGGCGAGACCTTCTTAAACCTCATGTGGCCCTTGCATGACGGGGAAGCCCTGAGACTACCCGGCCGCATCCTGGTCTGCCTCACCGGCTTCGTGCCGCTGGTGCCGTATGTGACGGGGATTATGCGCTGGCTGCAGAAAAGGAGAGCTGCGAAACAGCTTAAGGCACGCTTTGAGGAAAAAATTTCACGGGATTTGCAAGATGCGTAATAACATCAATGTTTCAGTACGTAAGGGGTCTGGTCTAGGGTCTGGAAAATATCAGTTTTTATATTTAGGAAAGCTCTGAACAAGTTACCCGTTCGTACTGAGGTATCGAAGTACGAACGGGTAATGCCTTGATTTTTATCGTGACCGTTCGCCCTTCTATACCCTTCGCCCTTCTATACCTCAGGAGATCAGGACAGGCATCAGGGCGAACGGACTCTGAGAGGCTGTGAAAAAACCTCCTGGGACAGGGGAATGATGAGAAGGGAGCTGGTAAAATAGCGGGAACACAACTGAAGCAACGGTATCCCTCATGGCAGACGAAGCATCCAGGGCTTTATTT
>JBOIEG010001299.1:0-3043 GCA_050740915.1 Gammaproteobacteria bacterium
CCCCATGTCTCCAGCGGCGTGCGTTCAGCCGGCTGCAACTTGATCGCCACGCGGGTATTCGGCATGAGCGAGACCATAGCAGTTACTGGAAAGTCTGTAAAGTTATTTAAGGGACACTACACTAGTAGTACGCGCCGACCCCGCGACGCTTCGACCGAGACCGGTAGGGGCGGCCTTCAACCGGATGGGATGCCCTTGTGGACAATGGAACTGATCGAGGAAAGCGGCGGTTTCGATTCGGCATTCGTTGTTGTTGGATAAAATCGGGACACTCAGAGTGAGGAGGTCAGAATGACCAGAGCACCCTCAAGATCACTTTTCGTCATGTTGTTACTATTTGTGGCAGCCAGCGCGAACGCCGCCTGCCCCTACAGTAGGCTGATTAGCTTCGGTGGCTATGACTGGTGCGTTAAGCGCAGCAACGGAAGGGTTGGGCCGGGACCCAATTATTTTTCAGATAGCACAAACAACGTCTGGGTCGATGCCCAGGGTCGCTTACATTTAAAGACCACCCGTAGCGGCGGCCGCTGGTATTGTGCCGAGAACGTGGTGCTCGGATTATTTACCTGGAGCGATGATCCCGCCTACAACAATCGCGAGATCGACGTCGAGTTCTCGCGTTGGGGCGATCCAAACAACCAAAACGCCCAGTACGTCGTACAGCCCTACACGCAGTCGCAGAACATAATCAGGTTTGATATGCCGACAAATCAGTCGCTGCACCCGTTTCTATGGGAGGCCACGGCTGTCTCCTTTCGAAGCGTAAGCGGATTTGATCCGTTCCCACCAAACCCGAGCGACATCATCAAGGAATGGGTCTACGCGGGACCCGATGTGCCGCAGGCGGGTGGAGAAAATGCTCGAATCGTTCTCTTCCTGCGCGGCGGCGCACGGCCTTTGAACAGGCTGCCGGTTGAGATCGTGGTAGCTCGGTTCGAATTTATCCCCTAAGAACGTCCGATTAAGGACACATCGAAAACAGCTGACAAGGCGTAGCGGTTTCGAGAAGCAAGTCGGAGTGCTTTGGGCTGCCTCGGTGACCCATTCCATCCTTCACGCTTCGCCTCGATAGGAGGGATTGGACCTGCGCGTTGTCGTGTTTTTCTGGTGCCGATAGACGTAGCTCTTTCAGCATCACAAAACAAGGGGCACTTCGATTAATTCGCAAGTGCCCGTGGGGTGACCTCGACCAACTTTCCATCAAACATCGACAACTGGAAAACGTCGGTTTGTAATGCCTCGATTTGGGGTTTGGTGATGGCGGTGATGTAGGGATAACTCAGCTTCCTCCAGGTCGCTGATTCGCGCACTTTTGATCACCCTCGGTCGCCGACAAAGGTCATCCGCTTTGGTCAAGTTACTCACCGACGACACCTGTGCAGAGCAGCTGGACTTTGCCACGGTTTCCGTGATGGGTTTGGTGTATAACCCTCATCGACACCACTGCGCCTTGGACTATCTCTCACCCATCAGCTATGAAAGGAGTACGTCGTCCACAAAATGCAATACTCCACTGATGCCCCAAAAAGTAACTTTATTTTAGTCCCTTAATCGGAACACGGGAGAACCGGTAAACCGTAACACCGATGGATCAAGGTCCTGCGCAATAATGCCATCAAAAAAGGAGCAATCATGGCCGCTAAAACGACCTTGCTGCTTTGGCTACTTTTTCCCTCACCACCGCCTTCGGCTTTAATTCAACCCTAAACTGACGGGCCTAATGGAAAACACTGGATGGTCCTGGACAGCGCAGGAATCGTGTTCGAGGGCCATGCCGCTCACGAGCAGAATCGGATCGACGCTCGTTGTTACTCGACGCCGGCCAGCCACAATAATCCTGCAGGGGCTGTGCGAGTGTGACCATAAAGCAATCAGTTCTCCGAGTGGCGCGAGCGCTCGGCCTCTTTTGGCTCGCCGAGCGCCTGACGGCACACGGCGTCCGAATCCTCTGCTACCACGGTATCTCGCTGGATCGAGAGCACGAGTTCCGCGGCAAGCTGTTTATGATGCCGGCCACATTCGAAAGGCGATTGCGGCTTCTGCACAAGAAGAAGGGCTTTCGCGTAGTCTCGCTCGATGATGCTGCGCAATCTTTGGGCCAGAAGCGAACGCTTTCGCGCGCGGTCGTCATAACCTTCGACGATGGCTGGCTCGGAACATTCCAACACGCCCTGCCGGCGCTTCAGCGCTTAGGCTGGCCTTCCACGCACTACATCGCGACCTCAACCGTGGTAGCGGGTGTTCCAGTCTTCGACGTCGCTCTTGGGTATCTGTTTTGGGCTTCCAAGCGCAAGCACGTCGACTTGGTCTCGGTCGATAAGCGTCTTTCTGGGAGTTTCAGTTTGCCGCCCGATGCGTCAAGAGCTTTCGATGCTGTTGACCAATTCGCGCGAGCGGCGAGCGAGGAAGAAAAAGCTGATCTTCTTCGCCGCACGTCTCTCGCCCTCGGGGTCGACTTCTCTGAGATTGACCGTCACGGCCTTTTCAGACTCATGACGCCTTCTCAGATACGAGAAGCCGCACAAGCGGGGGCAGATATCCAGTTACACACGCATTCTCACCGATTTTCGGTCACGGAACGCGAGTCGATTAATCGAGAGATCGCGGAGAACCGTGCGGTGCTGCGTGCTCTCACCGACTCGTCGTTGCAGCACTTCTGCTACCCGAGCGGTGTGTTCCATCCAAGGGTATACCCTTGGTTACGCAGTGCTGGCGTTCGATCGGCGACAACATGCCAAGCGGGCTTCAATTACCCGGACACAAATCCGTTTGAGTTGCGCCGTTTCCTCGACGGTGAAGACGTTTTTGAGATCGAGTTCGAGGCGTATATGAGCGGCTTGCTGGAGCTTGCCCGCACTTTTCGCGCACGGGTGCGCGGGGAGCGGATTTCCCCTGCGCCGCACTGATTGCGACGTGCCAGCTAGTGTAGTGTCCCTTAAATAACTTTACAGACTTTCCAGTGATTGCTATGGTCTCGCTCATGCCGAACACCCGCGTGGCGATCAAGTTGCAGCCGGCTGAACGCACGCCGCTGGAGACATGG
>JBOIEG010001300.1:0-1593 GCA_050740915.1 Gammaproteobacteria bacterium
CCATGTCTCCAGCGGCGTGCGTTCAGCCGGCTGCAACTTGATCGCCACGCGGGTGTTCGGCATGAGCGAGACCATAGCAATCACTGGAAAGTCTGTAAAGTTATTTAAGGGACACTACACTAGCACTCCCAAGAAGCGACTTCGCCGATCGGTCCCCGCACCGCCGATAGCCGTCTGGTTTACCAGTTCTTCAGGTGAAGCAGGTCCAGATGACCAGACCCGCCCCCCTGGAGCGTTTTATAAGGTAAGAGCTGAAAACGTCCGTCACGCTCACTAAGAAATTGGGGGTTCAACGATGCAAAAATTATCTCGGTGCCTCATCGGCGCCTGTCTCCTGCTGGTCATGGGGACCGCCGCCGCGCAAGACCAGACCATCGACTTCAACATCCCGCCCCAGGCACTCTCTTCCGCTCTCGGCGCCCTGGCCCGTCAGGCCCATCTCCCAAGTCTTGGGCGATGATGCGGCGCTGCAGGGCAAGGAGACTCCGGGGCTCGTGGGTAGCTATACGAAGCGCGAGGCGCTGGACAAGCTTCTGGCGGGGACAGGTATAGGCTACACCTTTACGGCGGACGATGCCGTGGCGGTGAAGGCGATTGCGCAAGACACCGGACCAACGGCCGAAAATGGTACGGCCAAGCCCAAGAAGAGTGACTTGGAAAGCACCGTTCTGCCCGAGATGACCGTCACCGCCTCGCCTACCGACGAGAGGGGCTACAACCGCCTCGACGCCACCACCGCCACCAAGACCGATACGCCTATCTTCGATACGCCGGTGTCGATCCAGGTCGTGCCGCGGGAGGTGATGGATGACCAGCAGGCGATCCGGTTAGAGGATGTGACAAGGAACGTAAGTGGAGTACAGCCGGCATTTGGCTTCGGCGATGTAACTGAGGAATTCATTATCCGAGGATTCCGCACTGATTTTCGCAATCAAGTATTTCGGGATGGTTTCAGGATCCGTGGGATTGGTGTTTCCGAGACTGCCAATCTTGAACGGGTAGAGGTCCTTAAGGGCCTGGCGGCAGTGCTGTTTGGCCGAGTCGAGCCCGGTGGGATTATCAATCAGGTCAGTAAGCGTCCTTTGCCCGAGCCTTATTACTCGTTGCAGCAGCAGTTCGGCTCGTTTGATCTCTATCGTACCACGGTAGACGCGACCGGCCCTATCACAAAGGACCGCTCGCTATCGTATCGCTTGAATCTCTCTTATATCAATTCCAACTCGTTTCGGGACAATGTGTTCCTTGATCGCGTGTTCGTCTCACCCAGCTTGGCGTGGCGCCCCCGGGAAGGCACTGAGGTGAATCTGAAACTGGAATATAAGAACCAAGACACGATTGATGATGAGGGCATCCCGGCGATTGGGAACCGCCCGGCCCCGCTGCCCATCAGCCGGAATTTCTGCGGTCCGGAATGTAAGGATAATGTTGGAATTGGCTCGATCTATTTCAATTGGTCGCATCGACTCAGAGTTTGTGAAAAAACCTACTGCGCTCTGGATCTCGCGTTCCGGCGGTGCTCGGAATCCTCATGTATTTCAATATACACTGCGGTTCCTGCGCTCCGGCGGAACGCGACCTCCCTTCGCTCGCGAC